>JAWXUY010000242.1:0-3014 GCA_044425885.1 bacterium
CCCTCCCCCCCCCCCCAAAAAGTTAGATTTGAAATCTAATAAATAGGAGATCGGTATTTTTATGGTAAAATATAGTTTTGAATTTAAGATAAAATAGTTAAAGAATATTTAAAGGGATAGTAGAGGAGGTATTGCTAAAAGTTATATTTAGATGCAAATACGTAAAAATATGTCAAAAAAGAAAATTGTCTTGATAATGCAATTATAGACAACTTTTTAGCGTTTTAAAGCAATAAATTTATTATTGGAATACACTTGTTAAAACATCAACTTCTTCTTGCTAAAACTGCTATATGGTGTCTTAAATCTCCATTTACCCATTTATTCTAGTTTGGAAATAATATAAATAAATAAAATTTAAATGTGTGCGTACAAAAAATAAATTTTTAAGTAACTAAAAAAAACTATAGAGCTATTATATTAAAATTGGCTTTATAGTTTTTATTTTATTATTAGTCTGTTCTTAGCGCAGTTACTGGGTCTTTTTTAGACGCACTCTTAGCCGATGAAAATCCTGCTATCACAGTTATAAATACGCTTATTATTACTAATATTATTGCACTACCTAATGGAAGTGTTGCATTTACCATAGGGTTATTTGTTATGGCATGTATAACTGAATTAATTGGTATAGTCAATAAACTAGATATACTTACCCCTAAAACACCAGCGCATAAACCTATTATTAGAGTTTCTGCGTTAAATACTTGTGAAACGTTGCTTTTTGAAGCTCCTATAGCTCTTAATATACCTATTTCTTTTGTTCTTTCTAAAACTGATATATGAGTAATTATACCTATCATTATACATGATACTATTAAAGACACTGATACAAAAGCAATTAATACATAGCTTATCATATTTATAATAGACGTTAATGATGATGTTAATATAGCTACTAAATCTGTGTAGACTATTTCTTCATCTTCGCTCACTGTACTATTATAATTCTCTATCGAGAGAGAAATTCCATCTTTTGCCTCAAAAGAGTCTGTATAAATACTAATAGAAGTTGGAGCATCATAACTTACTTTACCAAATGCAAATAAGTTGTCATTTATGTCTGTATCACCAATAAAGCTATCGAATAAACTTGCTAACATTTCTATATCATCAGATGTTGATAACATATAGTCTAGAGTACCTGCCATTTCTTCTTCTGAAGTAGGAGTTGGCATTTGAGCCATTGCCTCTGGAGGCATACTCATTACCATTATTTGATATATACTTACTTTTTCTGAAACAGGAAGTCCTTCTATATAAGAAACTATATTCACTGCTTTTTCTTCGTCCGATAATATTTCAAAAGAAATACCCGTAAGAATATTTATATCTCTATCTGACTCTTGTGCTTTCACTACTTCACTATCATTCGTATGATTTACTACATAGTCTCTTAAATCAGTTGTGTAGGCTATATTGGTAGTTAATATATAATTAGAAGCATCTACATTTGGCTTTATAACGCCTGATATTTTAACCTCTAGAGTATCTTTAATAAGTTCTTCTAGCTCCTCTTGTGAATTAGGTTCTGACTTAACATAATTAATATTATCAGAGTTTGCTATATTAGGATTAACATCATAGTAATCACTATAAGTAACTATATTAAATGTTTTTCCTATCGCATCTTCTATAGACCAATTTATATCTGGATTATTTCCATCTGATATTTCATCTGCTATATCATTAAACTCATCTTCTGTTATTAAGCCAAGTTGATATAAACGAGTTGTTGATAATTCGTTATTTATTCCTAATACTAGTAACACTTCATCATGTGAAGTAGACCAATCACCAGCAAGCAACTCATAATTATCTTTTATTACTCCGCTTATTCCATTTCCATCTGACTCTGGCAATATCTCACTAAAGTTTATCGCTCCGCCTGAAGTCTCAACGCCCATCATATTAAATATAGCATTTCTATCTGGTCCTGTTGATAAATCTGCATTATCGTCTGGAGTATTATTAGTATTTCTTATATTGCCATCTTCATCTGTTGAGTAAGCATCAAATTGCACATCATATGTATAAGATATACCATTCTCACCAACATATTGATGAATTTCACTATCTGGATTATCTAAGTATTTTTTAAAATTTGTTAAGTTATTATCTATTACGCTAGCTTTCATATTTTCTTGTGCCTCTAATACTGTATTATCGGCATAAAATAAAGCTTTATTAATAGTATCATCTACCTTTGGCATCTTAGAGCTTTCAGACTCTATAATACTAGCTAAATCAAAAGTAGTAGAGTCTATTATAATCGGATAAGAACTCATCGTCTCTTTTTGGACATCTTCTATATATTGGTTTACACCGCTAGAAAGCGCCAATATTAAAGAAACTCCGATTATACCTATTGAACCAGCAAAAGCAGTTAATATAGTACGACCTTTTTTTGTTTTTAGATTATTAAAACTGAGCGATAGCGAAGTCCCAAAAGACATCGAAGCTTTACCTAAGTTTTTATGCTCTGCTTTTGGCGTTGTACTAGAATCTGGAGTAAAAGGATTTGTATCATCTACTATATTACCATCTTTAAAATTTATTATCCTTGTTGCATATTCATAAGCTAATTCTGGGTTATGCGTAACCATTACAACCAGCCTATCTTCCGCTACTTTTTGAAGTAAATTCATTATTTGAACGCTTGTTTCACTATCTAAAGCCCCCGTCGGCTCATCTGCTAGTAAAATATCTGGATTATTTACTAAAGCTCTCGCTATAGCAACACGTTGCATTTGACCGCCTGACATTTGGTTAGGCTTTTTATTAATGTGGTCTCCGAGCCCTACTTCTTTAAGAGCCTCTATTGCTCTCTTTTTTCTTTCTGTTTTAGATATACCAGATATAGTAAGTGCAAGCTCAACGTTAGTTAAAACCGTCTGATGGCTAATTAAGTTATAACTCTGAAAAACAAATCCTATAGTATGATTTCTATAAGAGTCCCAATCTTTATCGGCGTATTTTTTAGTAGATATGTTATTTATAATTAAATCGCATTC
>JAWXUY010000243.1:0-2878 GCA_044425885.1 bacterium
CTATGCCATAAAGCACACCTTTAAGAGGCAGGTTAAGACTTAATTTTTTAGTGGAGTTATTATTAGAGCTTCTATTAAGTACAGATATTGCTATACCAGTAAGCGTTACAGTCATCCCTAGTAAAGCCTGTAAAGAAAGAGTTTCTCCAAGTATAATCCAGCCAGAAATAGCTGCGGCTATAGGAGCTAAAGTCATAAAAAGCTGTCCAAATCGCGACCCTATAAGTATGTATGAGTTGAAAAGACAGAAATCTCCAAAAATATATCCTACTAAACCTGACATAGATAGCCAGAACCATGTTTTGCCATCTGTAAATGAGGGGTATGGTACCCCTGTAAACCACCATAAAGTGGCACTAAGCATTAAAAGTGATAAGACCATCCTTATCAAGTTTAACTGTAAAGATCCTATCCTGCGACCTGCAATTTCTGAGCATAAAGCTGTAATAGTCCACGAGAACGCTACACATAGCGCTATGGCCTCACCAATGTAATTCATATCTTCAAATTTTGGCTACAAATGTAATGAAAAATGTTTACGGTAGTTTGAAATGTTATAATATTTTTTGTTTTATAAAAAAGATTTTTTACTTTTGAAGATTATAAGGGGACTTTTAAAACCCTCTAAAACCAGTTTCTAGAACTTCCCTATAAGAATTTTTTAAAGCTAAATTTTATGGCTAACTATAAATTAAAAACTAAACATATTCTAAGTCACCTGAAATCGCCTCAATTTTGGATTTGTATTTCTCTTGCGATGATTTTTTGGGTATTTAATAGGTTAAATAATGAGTTTACAACCAATATAAAAATCCCTGTAGTTATGAGGGGAGTAAGTGAAAATAATAAAATAGAAAACAATACTACTCTTGATGTTGATGTTAAGATAAAATCAAGTGGATATAAAGTTTTTTACTATAAGTATGTAGTTCCTAAAACATATTTCTCTGTTTCTATAGCAGATGTAGATATGGTAAGGTCTGTAGATTCTCTATATTTTAATTTAAGTATCCCTATGCTTGAAGATGCTTTAAGGAAGTATATGGGCGTAAATGAGGAGCTTATAGCTATACAGAATAGACATATAAATGTAGGAGCAAAACATTATAGACAAAAAACAGTGCCTATTTATGCTAATGCTTCCATAGATTTAGGAGGTAAGTTAATGCAAATTGGTAAGCTCAAACTTACTCCTGCTAGAGTTACAGTAGGAGGAACTTCGACAATTATTGATACTTTACAATATGTAAATACTGAGCCTATAGTTATAAATATTAAAAATAAAAACTTTATAGGAAGTGTCAACTTAGTACGAAATCCCCATTTGGAATATTCTACAGATGAAATTTATTATACTCTTAAAACAGAGGAATATTGTGAAGTAAAAGAGGAGTTTAGAGTATGGATTGAAGGTGACAATAAAGATAATCTTATACTTCTTCCTCAAAAAGTAACTTTAACATTAAATGTACCTAAGAATAGTTATTTTACTTTTGATAAAAACCTATTTAGAGTGTATGTAGATTATGATGAAGCTAGTAAAAGTAATAAGTATTTAGTGAAATACAGTTCTTCAATAGACAATATAAAGGTTACTGATATAGAGTCTAAGTATGTAACTATCTTTAAAACATTGTAATGAGTTTAATCGGGATAACAGGAGGTATAGGAGCAGGTAAGACTACCTTTTCTAAAGTGCTAGAAGTACTAGGATATAGGATTTATAATTGTGACCTTAAAGCTAAGGAGTTAATGGTAAGTTCAAAGGTTTTGGTAGCAAAAATTAAAGATATTTTTGGAGAAGAAGCATACATAAATGGCTCTCTTGATAGAAAACATATAGCAGCACTTGCATTTAATGATAAAACTTTACTTCAAATGCTTAATCAAGCTGTTCACCCTATTGTTGATGATGATATAGAGCTGTGGGTTGAACAAAATAAAAGTGAGAAGTTGCTTTTTGTGGAGTCTGCCATTCTGTTTGAAAGTGGGCTTGTGAAAATGATGGATTACTCTATTAATGTGTCAGCACCTCTAGACTTAAGAATTAAGAGAGTTTGTAAAAGAGATAATATAGATCCCGAAGTTGTAAAAGAGCGTATCGCTAATCAATTAAGTGATGAGGAGCGTAATAATATGAGTGATTTTACTATTATATGTGATGATAAGGTCTCTGTTATAAAGCAGGCGTTAGATTCTGTAAATAAATTACAGCTTTTATAGCAGTCATAAATTATGCATTATATTTGTGATGTGTGTGAAGTTTAAAGAGAGTTATAAAATCATAGTTCTAAAAAATATTTGATTGATAAATGAATACTAAACATAAAACTATAGTCCTTTCGGATATACATATTGGCTCTAGGTGGTCACACTTAGTTGAAGTAACAAGTTTTTTGAAGGCTAACACAAGTGAGCTTCTTATCCTTAATGGAGACATTATTGATGGATGGCATCTTATGAGGAATAGAAAACGATGGAAAAAAAGTTATAATGATTTTATGACATTAATGCTTGATATCCAAAAAGCTGGTACTCGTATCATTTATGTAAGGGGTAATCATGATGATTTTTTAGATAATGTGGTGCCGTTTTGTTATGATAATTTCTCTATAGTTAAAAGTTATATTTATGAAAGTGTAGGTAAACGTTACTATGTGTTCCATGGAGACTTATTTGATGATGTGACTTCTAAAATTAGGTGGATGAGTAAGGTAGGTGATAAGCTGTATTCTTTCTTGTTACAGATTAATAGATACTATAACGACTACCGCCGCCGCCATGGAAAAGAATATTTCTCTATATCTAAAGTAATGAAAGATAAGGTTAAAAGAACAGTATCTTCATTTAGTCAGTTTGATAATAAGAATGAAGGTAT
>JAWXUY010000244.1:0-2869 GCA_044425885.1 bacterium
CTAAGCGATATAGTAGTGCACGCTCCTTATATAATAAACTTAGGGTCTTACAAAGAAAATATATATGAGCTAGCGACAAGCTTTTTAAGGACGGAGTTAACAAGAACGCAAGCGATAGGGTCTAAATACTTAGTGCTTCACCCAGGGGCATATACAGATAAAGATATGGAATACGGCTTAAATAGAATAGTCGAGGGGCTAAATATAGTGCTAGAAGATGATGATTTAGAGCCGATTATATGTTTAGAGACTATGGCTGGAAAAGGCACTGAAATAGGTGGTAAATTTGAGGAGCTAGCATATATAATAAACAACGTTAAAAATAATGATAAGCTAGGGGTGTGCTTTGATACTTGTCATGTACATGATAGCGGTTATGATATAGTAAATGACTTCGAAGGAGTAATAAAAGAATTCGATGAAATAGTAGGGTTAGACAGACTTCATGTAATGCACATCAACGGCTCACTTAATAAGATGGGAGCTAAAAAAGATAGGCATGCAAATTTGGGTGCAGAAGAAGATAACCCAAAGGGTAAAGATATGATAGGGTTTGATGCTATATATAATATAGTACATTCTAAGCATTTAGAAAATAAGGTATTTATACTAGAAACTCCTTGGTTAGACACGAAAACTAATTTATACAAAGAAGAAATAGCAAGGTTAAGAGCCGATAGATAATAATAAAATAACAAAAGCGTGCTAGCTTAATAATAATTTAAACTAGTACGCTTTAGTTTTATTTATTTATTTGTAAATATTTTTATGTTGCCCATAGAGGCATTTAAATTTAAATCTATAGAAGCATTGTTGTTTAGAGAAGAAGTAGAGCCTATATTATTTGAGTTAATGCTAGCGTTACCCATTTTAGTATTAATATAATAATTGTAGTCATAATCAGCTCCTTTTAGACTTAAATTTATGTTGCCTAAGTCAGCGTCTATAAAAGCGCTTTCGTATATATCAACTTGGTTGAGTTTTACATTGCCTAAATCTAACTCAAAGTCAATAGTATTAAAGCTTCCTGAATTAATAACAACACTAGCTATATTAGAGTCTATTTCTAAGTTTTGGGCGTGGGTGTTGGCTAGTGAAATATCACCAAGATTGCTTTGTATACTTAAAGTTTCTGTAGTTAAGTCATTAATAGATACTTCTCCCACTGCGTCTATCTTTATGTATTTAATATTACTTGTTTCAGGTATACTAATCTTTATGTTTGATTTATCGTAGTGTATATCAAGGCTATTAAATATTCCTATTCGACCAGTATAATTATAATTAGAATTGTTTTTGATTTCTAGTGTATTGCCCTGTAGATTGTGGGTAACTTCGTTTGAGTCGTAAATTAAGGCTAGCTGGTTACCTCTATTAATTTCTATATTATTAACACTACCGCAGTTAATTATTAAAGTGTCTATCTCATCGATATTATCTAAGTTATATAACTCTTTTATATCTTGTTCTTTTACTATTATTTCGTTTTTGTCAGAGTTGTTGTAGTCGACGAATTTTATGCGTGAAAATCCAAGCATATTATTATCATTTCCCACGTAAAAGCTTGAAGCCCCTCCCAAGCCCATTCCAACCCCAACCAGAGTTAAGCCAATCAAGCTACAAAGTGCGCTACTCTTAACCACAGACCTTGAGTTACCTACATTACTTTTAAAATTTTTCTTGAATTTCTCTATTATATTATTTATATTATCCATCTTTAAATCCCTCCCACGTCTATCTTATATGCTAAACATACCTAATATTTTTTTACAAATGTCTTTTGAAGCGTTATATCCTAAAGTAGTTAGTTTAGAGCAGAGTATAGTAAGTCCGATGCCCAATAATATAAATCCCATAAATACTAAACCTGTTGGGAAATTATGAAAAAATGCAGGTATAATGGCGTATATAGCAGATACGAATAAAGTACCAAAACAAAATGTAAAAGATGCTGGAACTATAACAAAAAAAGAAAAAACCGTTATTAAAAAAGAGAATATAAACGGAAACAGCACAAATGCCATAAACACAGAGAATGCTTTTTTTAATATACTACTATTTTCCCCATCATCTCCAGTGTTACTTTTACTACTACTCTCATACTCTTGCTCATGCTTATTATTATTAATTTTTTTATTATACACTATTCCTAGACCATCATATAAATTTTGAGCTATAGTAATAGGGTGGTCTAGCCTTGCTATAGCTATGTCATCTGTTGCGCACTCGCTAAAATACTCTTTATAAAAGTCAATGGCGTTTTTCTGCTCATCTACAGGTAAGTCACTTATCTCATATTCAAGTATTTCAAAAAACATATTCTTATCCATCATGTTAATTCCCCTTTCTCAATTAATACATCTAAACTACTTTTATTAATATCTATCCCAACTTCTTCACTAGCTCCCAACATCTCGCTTATCATACCCTTAAAAGTACTCCATTCTTTATTAAAAAATTTTAATTTCTGGATACCTTCTGATGTTATTTGATAGTATTTTCTATTTCTTCCATCGAATTGCTTATCATAAGTTGTTAATAAGCCCTCTTTTGATAGTCGACGTAGTACAGGGTATAGAGCACTCTCTGAAATATCTAAATTTGAGCCGATTTTTTGGGTTAAATCGTAGCCATAAGTATCCTCTTTATTTATAACTCCTAGGACACAGGCATCCAAAAGCTTTCCTGATACTGCGTATGTCATATAAAAACCTCCCTTTATGAATTATTAAATGTTATTACAAAAACTATATTATTCAAAGAATAGTATTATATTATCTATAATATCACGTTTAGAAATTATTGTCAATAGTAAAATATAAATATAAATTATAACAAATTAAAAGATTGTATTATTTTATAGTTTGTG
>JAWXUY010000245.1:0-2863 GCA_044425885.1 bacterium
ACACGTGATAGGCTAATTTCACCGCAGAGAGGAGAGATACTTGATAGGAATGGCGAGATTATAGCTACTAACGAGAGTGTGTACTCTATAAGCGTTATAAACGCACAAGTAAAAGACCCTGAAACAACTGCCAATATTTTAGCCTCTAAACTTGAGCTTGACTACAATGAAACGCTGGAAAAAATAAATAAGAAAGTTGCACTTGAGAGAATTAAAACAAAAGTAGATAAAGACGTGACAGATGAGATAAGAAACTTAAATTTAGAAGGGGTTATGATAGATGAGGATATAAAAAGAATTTATCCACATGAAGATATGGCATCACAGGTTATAGGATTTGTAGGAAAGGATAATCAAGGTATTATAGGGCTTGAGGCTATGTACGATGAATATTTAGAAGGCTCTAATGGTAAAATACTTACTGAAACAGACGCACGTGGGATAGAAATGATAACAGGGATACAAGAACGTCAAGCGCCTACAGACGGGTATAATTTAGTAACATCTATAGATTTAACGCTTCAAAAGTACGCTGAGCAAACTTTAGAGAAAGTGATAGAAGTAAAAGAGGCACAAAGAGGAGCGATTATACTTATGAACCCACAAAATGGAGAGATATATGCTATGGCTAACGAGCCAGACTTTGACTTAAACGAGCCTTTTACTATAAATGATGAGGAGCTATTAGGTAATTGGGATAATTTAAGTACTCAAGAACAAAACGATGCACTTAACCAGATGTGGAGGAATTTCAGCATAAATGATACGTATGAGCCAGGCTCTACTTTTAAGATATTGACATCTGCTATTGGACTTGAAGAAAATATAGTTACGCCAGAGACTATGTTTACTTGTTCGGGAGGTCATACTGTAGGGGGAATATATATAAAGTGTTGGCGTTCACCTAATAATCACGGTGTGCAGACTTTTACACAAGGTGTTCAAAATTCTTGTAATCCAGTATTTATGCAGATAGTAGAGGAATTAGGGGCAGAGATTTTTTATGACTATATGGAAATTTTTGGACTAACTCAAAAAACAGGTGTAGATTTGGCGGGCGAGGCATCAGGTATAATGCATAAAGAAGAAAATTTGGGAGAGATAGAGCTTGCTACAATGAGCTTTGGACAGTCTTTTCAAATTACACCATTGCAGTTATTAAGAGCGATTTCAAGCGTAATAAACGGAGGTAATTTAATAACACCACATTTTGGAATTCAAATAGAAAATGATGATAAGAGTGTTGTTGGGAAATTAGAGTACCCAGTGGTAGAGAATATAATATCAGAAGAAACATCGGAGCAGATGAAGAAAATACTTGAGAGTGTTGTGGCTGAGGGGACAGGAAATAAGACCTATATAGAGGGATTTAGGATAGGAGGCAAGACGGCTACTAGCGAAAAGTTACCACGTAGGAGCGGTAAATATATAGCATCTTTTAGCGCATTTGCACCAGCAGAAGAACCAGAATTGATAGCACTAGTAATCATAGACGAACCGCAAGGAGTTTACTATGGAGGGCAAGTAGCAGGACCAGTTATGAAAGAAATAATGGAGAACGCATTGCCATACTTGGGAGTAGAGCCGATATTCACAGAGGGAGAATTAGAAAATATAGAGGTAGGAACACTGATAGTTCCAGATTTTATAGGAATGAAAGAAGGTGAAGTAAGGGAATATATAAGTCAAAATTTTGAGAGTAAAGAAGATTGGGAGACGGGTAGGACTAACTATGAGATAAGTATAATAATGCAAGGAGAGGGAGATATAATAAAAACACAATTTCCACCGAGTGGGATAGAGATAAATAAAGGAGAGGAGATAATTTTGTATAAATAAATATTTGTATGGTTGGACGATTGTATACTAGGAGCTATTAAAAAAATATATTGCTATGAAGATGGTAGTGTGATATAATAAATAAGATTTTGTTGAATTTTATACAAAATAATAGTTTGAGAGGATAAAAAATAATATATGAGTAAGAATAAGATAAAGGTTAATAATTTAGTTAATAGAAATAACTTAGTATACTTTTTATTTTTTATACTTGTAGTTTTATTAATTATAGGTAATTATCTAGGGTATTTTAACTATGTAAGTATAGATATACCGATAGTAACTTATCATGATATAAGTATAGGAGAGAGTAACGGCTCTATGCAGATAACAAAAGAACGATTTGAAGAAGATATGAATTATTTGAAGAATAATAATTATACGCCTATTTTGGTACAAGATTTTATTGATATCTCAAAAGGTATTATAGAGTCACCACAAAAGCCAATAATGATAACTTTTGATGATGGATATATATCTAATTATGAGCTTGCATTTCCTATTTTAAAAGAAACGAGTATGAAAGCTATAATATCAGTGATAGCGATGAATATACGTGATGATATGGGGAATGGCTTTGATATATTTATGAGCTGGGAACAGTGTAGAGAGATGTACGAGAGCGGATTGGTAGATATAGAAAATCATACATATAATTTACACAATCCAGAGACGGGCGGACTTATAATACCAGATGGAGTAAATGGGATAGGTAGAATAAAAGATGAGCATCGCTATGATTATTATGATAGAGTTTATGGGGATTTAGAGCTATGTAATAAACTAATAGAAGAAAACGTAGGTAATAAAGTCAAATACTTTGCGCACCCTTACGGCTATACAGAGTATTTAGCATTTAAGATATTTAAGGAGCTAGATATAGAATTAGCAGTTGTATCAGATGTGGGAGTAGCGAATACAAGTAATAATAAGCTTAAACTAAAGCGCTTAGGAATAACTATGGAAGAAACGCTAGAAGAAGTTTTAAATAATTATAATTTTTATTAAAATTCTTGACTTTATA
>JAWXUY010000246.1:0-2849 GCA_044425885.1 bacterium
ATCAATTCCAGTTTTGTAAGCATTTAAAGTATCTATGTACATTCTTACTACTATATCCTCATAAGTTACACGAACCATATACTCATCTTGAACCCATTCTACTTCAGCCCCAACTTCTTCAAAAACCTCTCTTGCTGGAACAAGAGTACGTTCCTCTATTAGAACTGGCTCAAGCGGTAAATCCTCATCATCAAGAATTTTACCATCTATTTCTAGATAAACTTTTGGTTGATAATACTTGTGGTCCTCTCCATCATACCTAAGGTCTAGACTAACATAAGGTATACTATCTGCAAAAGTTGTAAAATTAAATATAGAACTTAGCATTAAAGTACATACTAGAGTATATATTAACGCATAAGTGCTAGAGAATAATTTAAAACTTTTACACTCTTTTTTTTGAAACTTTTGAAATTTTAGAAATTTTATAAAATTTCGCATAAAACCCTCCTTTTATATTTTTATCTTATATTTTTAATACTATACACTATAATATATCATTTTAATCTAAAAGTCGATATAAAAATCAAAAAAAAATTATATTTTTTTAAAATTTTTGTTTTAGCATTTCAAATCTAATAATACACTTAGCATTTCTTGCTTACTGTCTATCCTGTTGATTAAAGCTCTTTTCTCTGCGCTTTTTGGCATACCCTTTATATACCAACCTATATGCTTTCTCATCTCCCTAATACCAGTATACTCACCTTTAACTTTTATAAGCTCCTCTAGATGAATAATCGCTGTATCTACCTTTTGGTTTAGAGTAGGCTTTTCTAGTAACTCACCTGTACTTAAAAAATGCGTTACCTCTTTAAATATAAATAGATTGCCCTGAGAAGCCCTTGCTATCATTAAGGCATCACAATTTGTGTAATCTAACATATCTTTGATATCTTATAAAAATCAAAAAAAAATTATATTTTTTTAAAATTTTTGTTTTAGCATTTCAAACCTAATAATACACTTAGCATTTCTTGCTTACTGTCTATCCTGTTGATTAAAGCTCTTTTCTCTGCGCTTTTTGGCATACCCTTTATATACCAACCTATATGCTTTCTCATCTCCCTAATACCAGTATACTCACCTTTAACTTTTATAAGCTCCTCTAGATGAATAATCGCTGTATCTACCTTTTGGTTTAGAGTAGGCTTTTCTAGTAACTCACCTGTACTTAAAAAATGCGTTACCTCTTTAAATATAAATGGATTGCCTTGCGAAGCCCTCGCTATCATTATGGCATCACAATTCGTGTAATCTAACATATCTTTGGCATCTTGAGGCGAGCAAATATCACCATTTCCAATAATAGGAATACTAACATTTTCTTTTACTTTCTTGATAATATCCCAATCAGCCTTACCTGAATAAAATTGCTCTCTAGTTCTACCATGAATAGTAATCGCAGAAACCCCATTATCTTCAGCTATTTTAGCTACTTCAAGAGCATTCAAATTGCTCTCATCAAAACCCCTTCTTATTTTAATAGTCACAGGCTTTTTTGTAGCCGAAGAAACTTCTTTCACTATTTGACCTATAAGCTTAGGGTTTTTCATTAACGCTGAACCGTCACCATTTTTAACTATTTTAGGTGCTGGACAACCCATATTTATATCAAATAACGCAATTTCTTCTATATTCTCAAGCTTCTTAGCCATCTCGGCTATAACCTTTGGCTCTGACCCAAATAATTGTACCGCCACTTGCTTCTCAATAGCTGAAACTTCTAGTAACTTTTTAGTGTTGTCATTATCATACATAATCCCCTTAGCACTTACCATTTCAGAATAAGTAAGACCACAATTTTGTTTTTTACAAATTCCTCTAAATACCATGTCTGTAATACCAGCCATAGGTGCTAAAAAAACTATATTATCTGGCTTAAAAGAACCAATATTCATCATTAAACCCTTTCAAATTTTAAAATTTTTTTATTTTTTATTTATAACAAAAACTCTATACCAGTTTGTTAAATCCTCAAAAAACTCTCTATTCTCACGATATAGCTTTTTAATCTCTAGCTTAGCACCGATATCATCATAAAATACATCATCATGATTATAAGCGAAATCTAAAAATAATTCACCATCATCTTTGTAAAATCCTATCGTAAATACACCGCCTACTTTTTCAGTCAACAAAATAGCAAGATACTTTATATCTTCTTTTATAGACTCTGGTAAAACTTGAGCATCTTTTGAGAAATAAAACTTTTGCTCGTAAGAAGAAGTAGCAAAAATAATATCTTTATTATCATCTTCAGTCATAATAAACACACCTACTTTAATTTTTATTTTAATTATTTTACTTTAATACACATACTGGGTAAATAAACTATGAATACTAATAGATTGTATCTCGCTACCAAACTCTAGTTGAAGCGTGCTTAATAAATGCTCTTTTAATTCTTCATAACCACCTAATTGATTTATAGTGTCTAAATCTATTTTTAATAAAGCCTCTGAAACACACTCTTTTATGCTTCCCGTATCTAGCTTGTTAATGTCTTTATTTATCCCACCTAAAGCAACCCCTATTTGTATAGCATTTTTACCATTACCAATAGTTGTAATAAACTCGTCTATTTTTACATAGCCATTGCTGTTTTTGTATTCAATATCCGAGACTATTACATTAAATAAAGAAACAGACGCTATAAGAATAAGTATAGTTATAACAAATATATTGCTTAAATCTTTTTTAGATTTTTTTGACGTAACTTCTTCTTGTTCTTCGTCATCATCATCATCACTCTTGTTTATATAATCTTTATTTTTGCTAGCTACATCAGTTTTTTTACCACTATTCTTTTTAGACACCTTAGCATCCAGCTTCTTTTTCTTTGCTTT
>JAWXUY010000247.1:0-2821 GCA_044425885.1 bacterium
GTTGGTAATATATATAATATGATTGAAAAAACAGGTAAAAAAGAGGGAATATTATTTCTAGATGAGATAAATTGTGTATCTGAAACATTAGCACCTATTATGCTACAATTTTTACAATATAAGGTATTTGGTAATCATCCAATACCTAAGGGATATGTAGTAGTAACGGCAGGTAACCCACCGCAGTATAATAAGTCTGCAAAAGAATATGACATAGCTACTCTTGATAGATTAAAATTAATTAAAGTGACAGATAATTTTGAAGTATGGAGGGATTATGCGTCTTCGTCAGGGGTACATGAATCTATATTATTATATTTAAATAACAAGCCTCATCATTTAAATATAGTTACTAAAAAAATAGACGGTAAAGACTTTGTTACACCAAGGAGTTGGGAAGATTTTAGCAGGTTGTTAAAGGTTTATGAAACAAAAGGCTTTAATATAACAAAAGAAATAATAGCTCAGTATATACAAAGTGAAGTTATTACAAACGAATTCTATGCCTTCTACAAGCTATTCCTATTACAAAAAGAAAAGCTTGATATGAAGTTATTATTGGATGGTGATAAGTCTGAATTAAGTAAAGTAAATTCAAATATGAGTTTTGAAGACAAAATAATAATAACGTCTATAATGTTCTCTAATCTAAAAGGTGACATAATAAATCTAATGCTAGAATTTGATATATATAACAAGTTGAAAAAATTATTAAGCACTAAAGTTACTTCAGAAGACGGTTTACTAAACATAACTGCTGAGATAAACAAAGTAAAAGCTGAAAGAGACAAAGAATTAATGTCTAATAATTTAGTAGAGAGTAAGCGATATGAATACAATCTATTATTCGACAGATTTGATTAAATGAGTAAATAAAACTCGGTGTTAGTCAGTGTATATAGAAATATGTACATAGAGATAGGGATTAAGAGAAAAACCTATCCGATACTACTTGAATTGCTGGAAATCCCTAAAGCTAGTTAAACTACAACGTAGAGATGAAATAGGCTCAAGCGTGAGAGTTGTGAAAATAGAAAAAATTAACTAGATGACATAAGGTTAAAACCTAAGTGTTAAATAAAATGGGCAATCAGCAGGTAAGCTCTAACTAGATTTTAAATCTAAAGGAGAAACTTCAACGACTATCCCTCTTGAGGGGAGTAGGTTACAAGCGATGGTAGCCGAAGTGGGTAGACCTAAACAGGATATTTATAAATATTGCTGTAGGATAAGATATAGTCTGTGCTTATATGAAAATATAAGAAGTTCGTTATAATAATAATTTATATGAGAACTGCGTATAGAGTAGCGTCTTTACGTGAACAACGTCTTTTGATAATTAAGCTTTAATTAAATTTTAATTATTAAGAGATTCAGAAGATGTTTGAGAATGCTCTGCAAATACCAGCAGATAAGGTAGATGAAGAACAAATAAAAGAGTTAAAAGCATATTGTGCTAACCAAGTTAAAAAGTTAAATACTCGAGGGAAAACGTTAGTTAAAAGACTGGATAATTCTTTTAATGTAATAGACCTCATAGATAAAGGAGACCAAGTTATAACGTCAATTTATTTAACAGATATAACTAATAATCCAAAATTTATAATGTTTTCAATAAAGTTTAAATCTACTGCTTATAAAGAAAAATTTGAAACGGTATTAACTTCAGATAAAAGTAGGGATATACTAAGTAGAGTTGAAAAATTAAAATTAGATAATAAAATTTAAAATAAAAAAATAAAGACGTACGGAGTTTTAAGCCTATGTCTTTATTTTTTTAATATAAAATTTATAATTAATACTTGAATATCTAAACGAAGTATAGTATAATTTAATTATATATTTATATGTCGTTTTATTTATACAAGTGTTAATTTTAATAAAAATTTAATAAAAAAGGCGGTGCTAAAAAAAAGTATGATAATAGAATACAATAATAACATAGATAAGACTATTAGTGTAGTAATAAATGATAGCGATGAAGAAAACATAGATACTATAGTAATAGAGCCTAAAAAAGATATATTTTTAGATATTAATTTAAATGCAAAAGTAAAAAAGTTAGTATTTAGCGAAGGCATAGAGACAATACAAGGTTCTTGTATAATGGCTCATTTAGATGAAATAGTTTTTCCAACTTCTATTATAAAATTAGGAAATAAAAATAAATTGCATGGTATAATCGGTTGTTTTAACATAGATGGATTAATAAAATTGGACTTATCTCATTGTCTTAAATTATATAAATTAGAATATAATACGTTCTTATGTCAAGATTTAGAGTATATTAATTTCCCAAACACGAGTTTACAACTAGAAAATTCTTTTATTTTTACTGGCGGTACGAATTTGAAAAAGGTCGATTTCCCAACTATCGTACATAAACAAAATTACAAAATATTTACATTTTATCCAGAAGGTAATCTAGAAAAAAATCTAGAAAGAAATAATTTACATTTATTAACAGATATAGATACTTCTCTAGGTTTAATTAATTCTATCGATAGTATGCCCAATCTAAAGATATTAAGAGCAAAAAAATTTGATCAAAATATAATTGTACCTCGTAATTGTCTTGTGTTTTTAGCAAATTTATCATCTGGTTCTTTTATGGCATATGGTGATAAGCCTATAATACTAAAGGTAAGCAATGAGTTGATTATAAATATATCTTATTGTTATGACATTCCAATTGAACTCAATATAACTTATGATGTATTCGATAAGTCCACTGGCAAAGACTTATATAAGCTACATTTTGCAGGTAAATCATTAACTCGTTTAGAACAAGAAATAGTATTAAATCAAATCTGGAATACAC
>JAWXUY010000248.1:0-2817 GCA_044425885.1 bacterium
GACAGAAGAATCGTTATAAACTACTGTTCCACCTTGTATTTCTTTTAATTGTTCATACTCGTTATAACCGTACATAGTTTCAAGTCTTGAACCATCGTATGAAGATTCACCATCGCCAGTTGTGGCATAATTGACTGGAGTCATATCATTCGCTTCTATTCCTGGCTCAACTCCACCAGATGAGTTTACTATACTCTCTACTTCTTCTATTTGATTAATTGGAACACCTATTGTCGAATCTGTAACTGGCGGTGTAAGCGTAAGAATTTTCTCTTGCGCTTTATCCCAATCAAATATAAGAGTTGATATAACTTTTACTTCATCAAATAATGGGTCTAACGTACTTTTTATTTTGCTTTCTAATTCATCACGTTTTGCTTTTTCTGTTTCATCTTTAGCCGAATAGCTATATTCCGAGCTTTGGTCTCCTGAATATAGAGTAACACCTTTAGTATCAGCTATACTTACATTTTCTACCGTGATACCCTCAACACTACTTGCTATAAGATTAGCAATTGTTGCACCTTGTTCTCTAGTAAATCCACTCGTAACTGTCAGTGTAACTCCTGCGCTAGCCACTTTTGGATTATTATCAAAAATAACTGTGTCAGACGGCAATGCAAGCATAACACTAGCTGAAGTGACAGTATCAAAAGTTTCTATTAACCTTTTAAGCTCTGCCTCTTTTAGTCTATTATATTGCTCTTGCTTATCATTTTCAGTCATTCCAATACTAATACTAGAAGATACATCATCAAAAGTAAGTCCATTTTGAGATAAATCGCTCGAGGCTATAAGTATTTTTGCCCTATCCAAATCTTCTTCTTTTACTTCTATTCCTGTGACTCTATCTATAAGCCTACTCTCAATACCATTATCTGAAAAAAGTGCCTCCATTTGACCTATAGTTTCTACATCTGAGTTAGCTTTTATAACAACCCACTCGGGTCTGAAATTCATATAAATCAAAAGACCTAATATAGTGATAAGACCAATAGCTATAACACTTATCTTTATTTTAAGCTTATTGTCCAACTCACGCCATTTCTCAACAGCTTGGTCTTTATAGGCTAGAATTTTTTCTCGCATAATTCACCTCGTTCATATTTTCCCCTTTTTTAGAGTAATTATTTATTTACCCTAATAACTAAATTGTTTTTTATTTATAAAATTTAATTTTATAATTTTATAATTTTATAATTGAAGTCTCATAATTTCTTGATAAGAAGTTAATATTTTATTAGTAACTTGTGACGTAAATTGTACTGCTGTACTAGCCCTTGTTTGTGCCATTGTCAGTGCAATTATATCATCAGATTTTCCTGTTATAAAATCAATTTGCAATTGTTCCGCTTCTTTTTGTAGAGTATTAGTTTCTCCAAATAGAGTTGATGCTTCTTCAAAAAACTTAGAAAAAGGGTCTGAAAATGATTTTGGTTCTTCTTCTACTATATTACCTATATTACCACTAAAAAATGGCTGTTCAAATCCTTGAATACCTTGTATTTGCATTGTTATCTGCTACCTAAAATACTAAAAATTATATTTCTTAAAAGATATAAAAAATACTAAGTCTAATGCTAAAAAGTAGCAGACTATACATATTATTTTAAGTAGATTTTCCTTTCATAAATTTTTAATCTTTAAATATTTTCATTTTATTTATTTTAATTAATTTTTATTATATATTTTTAATTTTTATTAATTAACTACTTATTTCAAGCGTTTTTGATATCATCGACTTAGTAGTATTAATCGCTGTTAAATTTGTTTCGTAGGCACGATTAGCCGATATCATATTTATCATTTCTTCTACTACGTTTACATTTGGTTTTATTACATACCCTTCCTCATCTGCATCTGGATGAGTTGGATTATATTCTATCGGTCCATCTGATTCATCTTCTACTATTTCGCTAACCTTAACACCTCCACCAGAGCTTGTTTGATTCATAACTTTTCCAAACATATTCGTGAAAGTATTAGCATCTGTAATTTCTTCAAAAATAACCGCTTTTCTCTTGTAAACTCCCCCATCTGCTGTTCTGGTAGTATCTACATTTGATAAGTTTTGACTTATCGTATCCATTCTTACATTTTGAGCATTTAGTGCCGAAACACTTACATTTAATGAGTTAAAAAAAGACATATTCTAACCTCGTTTCTAATTTTAATTTTTATCTAAATTTAAGCAAATGTTGAATATATTGAACTCTTTATTTGAGAGTTACTTTGAACGCTACCAACTATTGTATCATATCTCATAGAATTTTTATATAATTCCATCATCGCTGTTTCTATATCTATAGTATTTCCATCAAGAGTAGTCGAATCTGTCTTGATACTAATATAAATATCAGACATAACATCACCCATATGATTTTCTCCAGTCGACTTAGTTTTTTCTATCGCTTTAGCTAAACTTGATTCAAAATTAACCGTTTTTTGCTGATAACCTGGAGTATCTACATTTGCCATATTTTGCATTAACGCATCATTTTTATAATTAGTTGCTTGCATTCCAGCTTCTAATATTGTACTTTGTGTAAATAAATTATCAAACATAATTTATACCATTGCCATAATTCTACATAATTTAAATATTCCACCATAACATTAAATAAATTAGCTTATTCAAATATGTTTAATTTAATTTTAATTCATTTTATATGTACATTTATCTAATATATAAATTTAATAATATTATACAATTATAACAACCCAACCTATATTAATTAATATTAAATAAATAATTTTTTAAATTAGATTAGTCGTTTTAAGAACAACTTTTTATTTCAAATAAAAAAAATAATAAAG
>JAWXUY010000249.1:0-2774 GCA_044425885.1 bacterium
AGCACAAAAATGCCTCAAAAACAGAACAAGAGCTTATTTGAAAATTCAAGAGGGCTGTAATAAGTATTGTTCTTATTGCATAATACCTTTTACTAGAGGGAATATAAGAAGCCGTAACCCAGAAGATGTTATATTAGAAGTGGAACAGCTAGCCAAAAATGGATTTAAAGAGGTAGTTTTGACTGGTATTCATATATTGTCTTACGGCGTAGATTTAAAGCCTGACGAAAATAATAATAAAATAAATTTAATAAAAATAATAAAAAGAGTTCATGAGGTAGAGGGCATAGAACGCATTAGGTTTAGCTCGATTGAGCCTGTTGTAATAACAGACGAGTTTATAAGTGAGATTAAGAATTTGCCTAAAGTGTGCGACCACTATCACTTATCTTTACAAAGCGGTTGTGATAATACGCTAAATCGTATGAATAGAAAGTATACAAGCGAAGACTATAAAAATGCTTTAGTTAAACTAAGAGAGGCTTTTCCAAACGTAGCTATTACAACTGATGTAATCGTAGGCTTTCCAGACGAAACGCTTGAGGACTACCAAGATAGTTTTAATTTCGTGGAGCAAAACAAGATAACCAAAGTCCATGCTTTTCCTTATTCACCTAAAAAAGGCACGAAAGCCTCTTTGTTTAAAAATCAAATCCCTAACGATGAAAAGTCAGGAAGAAATAAAAAAATGATAGAGCTATCTAATAAATTAAACATTGAGTTTTTGGAGAGTATGCTTAATAAAACAATGCCAGTGTTATTTGAGCGAGAACGTGAAGATAACGTATATGAGGGTCACACTACTAATTATATAAAAGTGTTAACAAGAAGCGAAGAAAATATAGTTAATAAAATAATAGATGTAGAGCTCTTAAGTATTCAAGAGAATGCAACCGAAACTGTATTTGGTGAAATAATAAATAATAAATAATAAATAATAAATAACAAAAAATAACCTGTTTTAAATTTAAAAACAGGTTATTTTTTATTTTTTTAAAATATTTTTAATCTCTTTAGTATTTTAGTAAGCCTATTACCCATCGGTAGCAACTGCACGTCTTCTTTTCTTATTCCTCCTATTATAGCAAGCACTAGCCCATATACCACAATACCTACTAATATAGTTATTATTACTGCTAGGCTATTATTTTTAGTTGGATTATTAATAAGATTATAAGATAAATTACAGCTTATTCCCATAATAGTCGAGGCTACAATAGGTTTTATAAATATCCCTTTGTAGTCTGGTCTTATTTTTGTAGCTCTTTTTAGTGCTATTAAATTTAAAAAAGATGCTACTATATAACAAGCTGTCGTACTTATAATAGCCCCTATAACGTTTATCTCTGGATTTACTATTAGATAATAATTAATAGGTATTTTAATTAAACACCCTATAAAAGCACTTACTGCTGGTGTAGATAGCTTGCCTATCCCTTGTAATATTCCTGTTAATATTTGACATAGTGCCAAAAATAGTATACTAACCGAGCCAAATTTTAATAGCACTCCGCCATCTGACGCATTAGGAAATAAAAATTTTAATATTGGGTCTGCAAGTACTCCTATCCCTACCGCCGCTGGAATAGATATTATCATAGTAAGTCTTAACGATACATCTATCTTTTTTCTTACCGTTTGCATATCATTTTGTACTATGCTAGTGGCTATACTCGGCATCGTAGCCATCGCTAGAGCAGTCGATATGCTCACTGGAAGCGTTGTAATAGTTACATATTTCCCTGTTAGCTGACCGTATAGCGCATTAATCTCATTACTTGTAAAAGCCTCTGATGCCAAAAGCCTTTCGTTTACCATCTTCATATCTATTAGATTTGTCATACTAAATATAGCAGTCCCAGCTATAATCGGACCTGCCGTCTTTATTATATTTAACACTATAGTTTTTTCTGAGTCTATTTTATAATTATGAGTCGTTTGTGACATACGTCTATTTATAGAGTCTTTGTTTATTGCATAGTGTATAGATATATAAATAAGCCCCGCCAAAGCTCCTATGCCAGTCCCAGCAGTCCCTCCAGCTGCCCCATGTGCTATACTAGTTTCTACTAAAATATATGCTAAGTGTATACTAAATATAGCATTGAAAATCTGCTCCACTACTTGTGATAAAGCAGTTGGGGTAGTTGTGCCTAGCCCTTGAAAATAGCCTCTAAATACAGACATAACAGCCACTATAAAAATAGTAGGTGAGAGAGTAAGGATAGCGTAATAGCTGTCAGGACTACCTATAAAATCGCAAAACTGTTTTGCAAACAAAAACATAATAAGAGAAAAAAAGCATCCAACTATACTACTTAAACAAAGTGATACACTAAAAATTCTCTTAGCGTTTTTATATTCACCAAGTGATATCTTTTCAGCAACTAATTTTGAAATAGCTACTGGCAATCCAGCAGAGCTTATAACCAAAAACATATTATATAAATTATAACCTGCGCTATAAATCCCATTACCTTCATCGCCAAGCATATTAGTTAGAGGAAGCCTATATAAAAAGCCTAGCACTCTAACTAGTAGGCTAGCAATAGCGAGTATGGCAGCCTGTTTAACAAAAGAGTTATTATTATTTTTTTTATTTTTATTTTTATTCTTATTCTCTCTGTTATTGTTATCTCTAGCATCTTTATTATCTCTATTATCTTTACTATCTTTATTTCTTCTCTTATCTTTATTATCTTTACTATCTTTATTATCTTTACTATCTTTATTATCTTTATTATCTTTACTATCTTTATTATCTTTACTTCTTC
>JAWXUY010000250.1:0-2767 GCA_044425885.1 bacterium
ATATCGAATATAACTAGATAATGACTTATTTTTTTAAATAATTTAATAATTTAATAATTTAGTATTTGCAATAATATAACTATAAATTCTAAATATATATTAAATAAATACTAAATACTTTTTTAATCAAGACTTTTATTACTAAAATTCCTTTGACTTATTAGCGATATATACGCCTATTTCAAGACGTTTATTTATTATATCACAATAAATAATTATTGGCAAGTGTTTTTGAAGTCTTACATATATACTTAAAAAAGTGGGATTTTGGTAGTATTTTATAGATAAACTTAATAAAAATTAAATTTGTAGATATAAATATAAATATATATAAATATTAAATTTGTAAATCAAAGATTGACTAAATAAAAAATATGTGTTAGGCTATTTTTGTAATATAAAAATTAATAAACTTAATGGAGGTCTTTTTTTTTATGAAAACAGATATACAAATAGCCCAAGAGGCTAATATGCTACCTATTGAGAAAGTATTAGAGAATTTTGATATTCCTTACGAGGACTTAGAGCTTTACGGCAAAAATATAGCTAAAGTATCTAATAGCCTACTTAATAAACTAGACGACAAACAAGATGGAAAATTAGTACTAGTTACAGCAGTGAATCCTACTCCAGCTGGCGAAGGAAAAACTACTACTACTATAGGACTTTCACAAGCTTTAAATAAACTAAATAAAAAATCAATCGTGGCATTAAGAGAACCATCACTTGGACCTTGTATGGGTATAAAAGGGGGAGCAGCTGGCGGAGGTTTTTCTCAAGTAGTGCCTATGGATAATATAAACCTACACTTCACAGGTGATATCCACGCTATTACAACTGCTAATAACTTACTAAGTGCTATGCTAGATAATCATATACATCAAGGTAACGCCCTAAATATCGACACAAGAAATATAACATGGAAACGTACTTTTGATATGAACGATAGAAATTTAAGAAGTATAACAGTGGGGCTTGGCGGAAAATTAAACGGAGTACCACGTGAGGACGGCTTTATGATAAGCGTAGCCTCTGAAATTATGGCGGTTTTATGCCTATCTAATAATATAACAGACTTAAAAGAAAAACTTGGTAATATAATAATCGGCTATAACTTAGAAGGCAATCCTGTAACAGCTAAAGACTTAAAAGCAAATAACGCTATGGCAGTGTTACTAAAAGACGCTATAAAGCCTAACTTCGTACAAACTCTTGAAAATACACCAGCTATTATACACGGCGGTCCTTTTGCTAATATAGCTCACGGTTGTAATAGCGTACAAGCTACTAAACTAGCACAAAAGCTTTCAGATATAGCGATAACAGAGGCTGGATTTGGCGCTGACTTAGGGGCTGAAAAATTCTTTGATATTAAATGTAGAAAATCAGGCTTAAAGCCAGACGCAGTCGTAATAGTAGCGACTGTAAGGAGCTTAAAATTTAACGGCTATGCACCAAAAACAGAGCTTACTACTCCTAACTTAGAAGCAGTTCAAAAAGGCTTTTGTAACTTAGAGAAACACGTAGAGAATATTAAAAAGTTTAATCTTCCGATAGTGGTTACACTTAATAAATTTTCTAGTGACACTCAAGAAGAATTAGACTTCGTTAAAGATAAGTGTGGAGAATTAGGGGTTAAGTTTGCACTCTCTGAAGTATGGGAAAAAGGCGGAGAAGGCGGTATAGAGCTGGCTAATAAAGTACTAGAAGCACTCGAAGAACCAAGTAACTTTAATTATTTATACAACGAAGAAGATAGTATTATAGATAAGCTAACTACTATTGCTACTGAAATTTATGGAGCAAATAAAGTAGTGCTTTTACCTAAAGCTAAAAAAGAAGTAGCACAACTAGAAAAACTTGGACTAGATAAGATGCCTATATGCGTTGCAAAGACGCCAGCTTCTTTTTCGGACAACCCAAGCCTACTCGGTAGACCAGAAAACTTTGATATAACGATAAAAGAGATAAGAGTTTCGGCAGGAGCTGGCTTTATAGTGGCTTTAGCTGGAGACGTTATGGTAATGCCAGGCTTACCTAAAGTTCCTTCTGCTGAAAACTTAGATATAGATGAAGATGGCAATATAACTGGATTATTTTAATATAATTAATAAATAAATTATAAATTATAAATTATAAATTATAAGAAAGTAGGTGACACTTATGGAAGCACTTGGATTACTGGCAATAGCAAGTGGGTTTAATTTTATGAGCGGATTGGTATTTTTTGTTATTTGTATAAGTCTTATTTGCTTAAAGTATTATGTGGTTGGCATGGATAAACAAAACCTGCATAACTTTTTAAATAGCATTTCGATAAACCAGTATTTGATAGCTATGGCGCTTTTAATACTCGTATCTATTTTATTGACATGGCTTTTAATATATCACGTTCTAAAATTCTTCTCTTACGAGAATGCAACTCTTTGGAGCTTTATAATGTTTTTGGCAACTGCTATAAGCACTTGTATTAATTTTTATAACAAAAAAGATGCCATCTCAGATGTAGTAAGTTCACTTTACACAAAATTCCAAAATTAAATTTAATTAAATTATAAATAAAGGCGGTGACGTACTTACTTATGGATAGTAAAATATTAGCCCTACTAGGCATTAACACTTTAGGATATAGCTTTAAATATTGTATTAACGACATGAGCAAAGAGGAGTTTAATAAGCTCATCTCTAGCGCAACTAAAAATATAAATATAACTCTAGATAAACGCCTCTTAACTATGATATTAGCAATAATAATAACTATTATGAC
>JAWXUY010000251.1:0-2764 GCA_044425885.1 bacterium
CCAACGGCAATGCATTTTTTAGTTCTATCAAGATAAAGTACAATCTCAAAAACGGTTCCTCTATGATTAGGTATATTTCTCCTTCTATAGAGTCTATACCTTATTTAGAAGATCTTATAAATTCTGAAGACTATCTGAATACTGCCATTATCTTCAATGATGAGTATGTAGGTTCTTACACTGTTGACCAAGCTAGCATCTCAAACAACCAAAATTATTACAGCAATTTCAACAATCTTGACAAAGATTTATTAAACGAATTTATGCAAGTTCTACAAAGTGATATCAAAAAATATGGTCTTATTCCTAGCAATAACGTCTCTTATCTAGTGAGCGATTTATATATGTCTATACTATCGACTAGCGACAATTATCTAGACCTATTCGAGATTTACAATTACAATGATTCTTACAATCCTTATGTGTATGATTATTACTTTGTTTCTACAAAAAAAGGGGAGTCCCTAGACATAGCAGGGGGTATTCTACCTACTACCAGCCTACAAATGGCGGACGTATACATCTATGATGAGTACGCAAGCACTATCGACTTTATAAACAAAAATCTTTCTTTCTCAAGCAATAAGTTTGATTTAACTAAAGAGAACGTCGGCTTCGTAAGGATTACTTCTCAAGATGGTGATAGCAGAAATACCATACACTATGAGGAGCAAATAGACGATAAATTCCTAGCTAATCTCCAGTTTGTAGTGGACAACAGCGATAGTCATTTCTACAATTTCAGCTCTTATCAATCTTTCTTAGATGATATTTCTAATGAGCATTACGCTATACTTTATATGGAGTCCAACTTTTATTACAACTACTATTACAACTACACAGCTCTCCGCTTTATAATCAAAGACCCTGATATACTCGAGTTTGCTCTAAACAATTTCTAAAGTTATAAAGCACACACACAAAAAATACCAACCTATTTATTTCATCTAGGTTGGTATTTTATTTTATATAACGTAATTTAATTTATTTGTTTTGTTTTAATCTAATCTAATCTAATTTTATTTATTTAATTTAATTTATATTTATCTATCGTGTATTTTTGTATATTTATATTTTTATCTTTGTCAATTACTAACTAAATTCTAGTATGGAGTAAATGATTGTACGCTGTAGTTATTTATTGTACTACCACCAGCTTCATATATACCAGCTCCAAATACATGAGCCCATATTTCTTTATTAGCTTCAATTACACTCTTATCACTTAATGATATTCCATCTGCTGTTGGACTACTTGACTCAGTATATTTAACTGTATAATGAGTATTATTAGTTAATTTAGTCCAATTAGTACCTACTAAACCATATACTGTTGGTGAAACTGATACAATGCCTTTTGAAGAAATCGCTGGGTTAGTTATTGGGTAAAGACTGCTATCTATTATAACTCCGCTATTATTTGGAACTATATCAAAGTATGCATATAACTTAGTACCAGAGAAACCATTTTTACCTGTTATAGTAATTGTACCTTTTTTGTTTGCTGTAGAAAGAGCTGTGTTATTAGAGTAAGCTAATGTATAGTCTGTGTTTTCTATTAATTCTATAGTAGCTCCATCTGGATTTTCATAAGTAAGCTTTAAAGTAGGTTTCATTGCTGATCCAGTGTATTTATAACTAGTAATAGAATCTGTCTCAGTTGGACTAGCAGTTTTACTTACCACTATTTCACTATTTGTAGAAGGTTTTGGAGATAAAGCCTCACCTTCGCTATCTAATTCTCCTAATGTATAATCACCATCTACGATTGTACCTGTTAATTTAGCTAAAAATGCATCGTCTGAATCTATATCATTTGCTGTAATTTTAAAAGTAGTTTTAGTTGAACCACTCCAGTAGTCTCCTTTAGCATTGAAAGTTATAGTTGCTGTTCCTCCACTAGTATTACTACTATAGCTTACAGTATAATCTTCATCATATTTTAATTCTCTAAATTCTGCGTCATTATCACCTATAAGCTTTCCAGCCTCTAAGAATGAAAGTATTCCATCTAATCCATTTGGATTTGTAGTAGTACCTTGCCCTGTTTCGAATTGATATCCAGAATTATCGCTTTCTCTAGCAAAGTAAACTCCTTCAATACTATCAGTATCTATTACCGCTGCTGCTGTTGATAAGTTACCTTTTACATTGAAATGTATAACTTGATCAAGGGCTCCTGCATAATTTCCAAGACCTTTTATAGTAGCTGTAGCTTTACCTGGAGTTGTATTTCCAGTATAAGTTAATGAATAATCAGTACCTTGACTTAAAGTAACAGTTTTATTAGTATCTGCGTTATAGAATTTAACACTTACAGTCGGAGATGAAGCCACAGTCCCTTTAGAAGAACTATAAGTAAGAGTTTGATCAGTTATAACAGTACCATAATCAAAGTCACCATCTCCATTTAAAAGGTCTGAATCATAATCAACACCGCTTCCTTTATTAGTTCCAGCTAATTTCGTAGTCCATCCTTCTTCATATACATGATCTTCGTCTGCATTAAGTTCTTCCCACTTTGGTACTTCAGCAGTTGTATAGTTTTTGCTTCCGAAAGTAAAGTAGCTCTCAGACTCATTTTCACCTACATTACTCGCCGACGTATTCGCTATTTTAAACTCATGAGTAAGTACGCTTGTGTAGTTGTTTTTACCAGTAATAACAAGGCTAGCTGTACCAACATTAGTATTATTGATATAAGTAACTGAATAGTCATCAGATGTTACATAAATAGTTTCTCCCGCTAATTCAGTCATTTCAA
>JAWXUY010000012.1:0-15468 GCA_044425885.1 bacterium
TTTGTTGACATTTTTATTTTTTAATATTATAATTATATAATAAATATTTCTAACAAATACATTTGATTTATCATATAATTAAAGTATGATTAAAGTGTCTATATGTATAATATTATACTAGTATATAAATAATAATAATAATAATAAAGGAGTAGTATTTTTAATGGAAAATTTAACTGATTTAACTTGGACTCGTAATGATAAAATTAATAAATCTTTTTCTAATTTTGATTGCTTAATTTGGGGTGAAAATTCTAATCTGCGTTTAATATGCTCTAAAAATGCTTCTCAGCAAGATTTAGAAGATTGTCAAGCAAATTCTTTAGAAATGGTTCGTCGGATTAATACTGGTAAAGAACAAATTATTGATTTTATAATGGATACTGAAGATAATATTTTTGAATTAGCTCAAGAATGGCTTGTTCCTCTAGAAAAAACTTTCAGAAACGGTGCTTATTACTATAAAAATGAACAAGGTGCTCTAATACCAAGAAAGTTGACAAAGCAGGAATTCCGTAAGTACATATTTATTAATAGCGTAGAAATTAGAGAAACATCAATAGAGTTAATAGCTGATATTATAATCAAAACTGTTCCAGACTGTTTCTCAGACCATTTTGTAGAGCTTTTTATAATAAGAGATTTTAATTCCAACAGATATCAAATGTCTTTGAATGGAATAGTATGTTAAAAATATATATAAACTAAAATAAAATAAAACTAAAATAAAACTAAAAAAGGAAATTACTTTATTATGGCGGAAATCTTAAATTTATTTGAGAATAATATTAATAACTTAACTCTAAAAGATAATCAAGTTAATCTTCTTATAGATGTTATTACTAGCAGTACAATAAGCTATGAAGCTTACGTAAATCTAAGCAGTAAAATCAAAGATGACAATATAACTAATTTTTTATTTAATGCTCTATCTTTTACTTTCCCTACTCCAGAATGTATAGAACTTCTTAAGCAACAACCAGATTTATTAAATATATTAAAAAACTGTGTCTATACTCCTTTCGATGAAATTAAAGCAGACATATTCTTTACTTGCCTAGAAAACAAGTTTAATCTCATAGGTGAGCTTTATTATAATATGCTATGCTTTGTTAATAAAAAATACAGAAATCATCTTAAAATAGCTGGTGATACTACTACAAATACTATCTTTAGTGTATTACACATATTGAATGACCCCATTAATGCCAATAATCCCTCAATCGTAAACTCTTTTGAAGCTTATCAGCATAGGTTAATTAGTAATTATGTGCCTAATCTAAAAGTCATAGTTAAAGGTTTTATAAACCGTTTTTTAGCTGTTAAATCTGGTGAATTTGAAATAAAAATAGGTCTATCAAATGACTCCATACCTCAAAATTTTTGGCAAAGGTATCCTTCTCAAGAAGCGTTATTTAATATATTAGAAGCGCAAATCTTAAATAAAATTAATAATAATAAGTCAGAAAGTATCTCAACTAAAGTTATACTAAATACTGCCAATAATTATGAAATTATAGGTTATATATTATATGTATTAGATACTTCTAACAACATTATTATACCTAAAGTATATGATATGTTTATTATTAATGAGTATAGAGGGATAAAAATATCTAAAAGCATATTAGGTGAGATTATTAATGCTTATCCGACTAAGTGTGGTTATATGATTACTAGAAATCCTTATACGATACATAATTCTATAGAAGTAAATCAAGGTTTTAGGTTAATAACTTTAGATACTCTAAATTTAAATAACATCACAAGTATTAATCAAAAGCCTAAGTCTAAAACTAAAGTTGAGTTTAAAATATTTAATTATGGTCAAGATGAGAAAGCAGATAGTGTTATAGAGTGGTATTGTACAACGCATATGACTCAAAGAATGGTAGAAAAGAGTATGACTCTAGAGCAATTAAGCATAGTGCTTGCTTATGATAATAATAATAATAATAATATAGGTTATCTTATATTCGATAGCTCAAATAAAGTTATTTATTATATTAATACAAGTGAAGATTATATAAACCAAAATATAGAAGAAGATTTAGTAGAAAGAGTAGTTAACAATAATCAAGATATTTGGACAAGTAGTTTATCTAACCAAAATTTTATATTTTGGCGTAAGTTTAAAAAGGCGATTATATTAAAAGACGTGGTTAATATTTGCAGTGATATTAAAAATATAAAGAAATATTAATATAAAATTATAAAATTATATTAAAAATGCTTGCAAATATTTGTTAAGTATGGTATAATAAGTAAGCGTCTTTAAGTTGACGTGAACATATATTAATAGTTAATAATTATTAATTAAAAGCTTAGAGTATTAAATTATATTCTAAGAAAATAACATCTTTTGGTTTTATGCCATGAGGGGTTAACTTAATAAGTCATTAAGAATACTTTTTGAATATTTAAATACTTTTTTGTTTTTGTATTTTGAGTATTTTTGAGTGTTTAAAATATTTTCTAAGTATTTTTAAGTATTTTTTATTTTATGTTTTGTTCAAAAAAATTATTGGTTTTTTATCAATTGTTTAATCGAACAAAAATAAATTTTTAGACTGAATTGTCTTGCCACATTATGTTTATATTATAAAATATAATGTTTTTATTTAGCCTTTTATATTAAGTATTTTTAAAAATATTTGATATATTAAAGGCTATTTTTTTATTTATTATTATAATAATAAAATACTTGCATTTTGGTTTTAAAAAATATATAATTAATATAAAATTAAATTAAGCTTTTTTAGAAAATTTATAAATAATATTTTATAAAAATGAGTGAGGTGTTTAGTAATTTCAAGAAGTAATGTTAAAAACCAAAAAATATATTTAACCCTAAATCAAAAAAAATATTTGTTTTTTATTATTTTAATTATATTGCTTATCGGTTATTTGACTATACCAAAGATTATATTAAATAACAAGCCTTATATTAATGGTAATATACTTAATTTACCTTTCTTTAATACTACTAATGCCGAAAATGGAACATTTGGTTCTCCTTGGAAAGAACAACGTATAAATACAGCTTTCTTATATCGTTCTTTATTCCTACCTGATGACACTCTACAAAAAATTAGTCCAGATTTAGCCTCTAGTTATACTCTTTTAAACGATAATTTGACATATAGTATTAATCTAAGTGATAATAACTATTGGTCAGATGGAGTGCGTATTACTATTGATGATATTATTTTTACTATAGAGGCTATATTAAAAGATGATGATGTATTAGAAATGTATAGGACTGTATTAAGCTATATAGAAGGTGCTGGAGAATTTATAAGTGGTGAGGCAAGATTAATTAGTGGTATATCGTCAAACGGCAATACTCTAAATATAAATCTAAGCAAGCCTTACAAAAACTTTATGATTGTATTATCTCAAGCAGTAATTATTCCTAAGCATATATTAGAAGAAGAAGTAAATGATGTAGGGTTTACAACTCTAAATAAAAGTAGTTTCTGGTCTAATCCAGTTGTGAGTGGTATGTATATGCTAGACGAGGTTGTAAAAAATCCAGAACAAAATGATTATTATTTTAAGCTAGTACATAACCCATATTATACACAACCAAAATCTGAAATAGAAGAAGTTAGGTTTCATGTAAATTATCAAGACAAAGGGCTAGATTATTATGAAACAAATCTTGTCTCAGAAATGGTAACTTACAGCAATAACAACAATTATTCTAAGTATGATGTAAGTATGTTTTTATACCAATATTTTGTTTTTAACATAGCTGGGAATGACCAAAATTATAATCAACCAATAGATGATGAGTTATTTAGGGAGGCTATTATTTATGCTCTAAACCGTGAGAAGATGCTCTCAAATGTCTACTTGAATAATGGAGCGGTAACTCATTCAGGTCTACCGGATTATAATAATTCAAGCAATGATTTTAAATTTGATTATGACCCTGAAAAAGCAACAGAGTTATTAAATAATTCTAGTTATAATTTAAATAGGGTGTTTAGAATAGCCTATACTCAAGATGATGATGAAACGATATTATATTTATTATCAGAAGTTAAAAGCAATTTAAATGCAATAGGGCTCGAAGTGGAGCTGGTTTATCTCGATGATAGTAATAATAATCTAGAAGAAAGCGTTTATATAACAAGAGATTATGATATGTTATTAAAAGATTTAAAGGCATTTAATGAGTATACTTGGTACAGCGAATATGATGAATCTCGCATAGTGTATAATAATTTAATAAACAATGCAACAGAGTTTGAAAATCTATATACGTTACTTTGTGAAAGCACAAGTGATCAAGCAGAAAAAGAATATTTTCTAGAGTTACAAAGACTAGAACAGCAAGGATTATATAAAATACCAATGTTTGTATTAAATCAAGTGGTATACACAAATAATGAGCGATTAAATTTACCACAAGATTTAAATTTTGGAAATTCTTGGTATAGATATGACGTAAATTTAAAAGACTGGTCAATAAAAAAAGATTAAAAATAATAAAAAAGGGAGATTTTTAAATTGTATTATAAAAAATTAAGAGCCTTAAGGGATGAAAATAATTTATCGCAAGCCGAACTTGCTGACATATTACATATAGACCAAAGAATTTACAGCAATTATGAACTTGGTAAAAAAGAAATACCAGCTAATTTATTAATTAGATTATCAAGATATTATAATGTTTCTACGGATTATTTATTAGATTTAACAGATATGTCTATTATGTATCCAAGAAAGCATTTATAAAATAAATAAATAAATCACATGATTTTATCTCATGTGATTTTTATTTTTTATTAAAAATATATTTTGATTAATTAACTTTATTCCCTAATACGTACACGTTTACTGTCTTAACTCCATACTTCATTGCTTCTGAATATGTGTCAAGATATACATCTATTTTGTTACCTTTTATAGCTCCGCCTGTATCACCAGCTATAGCATAGCCGTAGCCTTCTATATAGAGCTCAGTCCCTAGTGGTATAACATTTTTATCTACAGCAACAACCCCTCTTTGTGCTTTCATTCCAGAAGCTGTAATTCCATAGCCAGCATCCCCTGGATTTTTACCAGCTGATTCACTAGTATATGCGCTAGAAGTCATGCTTATTTTATTTACTACGTTATAAGTACCTTTATCTGTTTGAACAGTCCCACTACTTGAATTAGCTGATGTTTGGGCTTTAGTAGTAGTTTGAGTAGTAGTTTGAGTAGTGCTTTGAGTAGTAGTTTGAGTAGTAGCTTTAGTAGTAGTTTGAGTAGTGCTTTGAGTAGTAGATTCAGTAGTACTTTCTGTAGTAGATTCTGTAGTAGATTCTGTAGTAGATTCTGTAGTAGTTGTGATTATTTTAGTACCTTTTTGAATAACTCTTGTTATTGGCTCTGTTTTAACGCTCTCAGATAACACAACTTCGCTTATTAATTCCTTGCCGTTATAAACGTATTCAACCATAAGCTCTTTAGTACCTACTACCCCGATTGTGCTTACTACCTCTAATCCAACTACAAGCTCGTCATTATTAACGTATATAGTCTCAAAAGGTATCTCCTCTGTTATAGATTTAGTGACTTCCAGTTTTTCGTAAACTCTTAAGCTCATTCCGTCTTTAACTTCTGAATTAAGTTGGTTTTCGTCCATAAGAGTAAGATTAACTCTATGCTCTTTAAAATACTCCTCTAAAGCTTTCTCAACAGTTGTTTGGTTAGTTTTAAATTTAATAAGTTCTCCGTCCATAATAAAGTTTATAATATTTGCAGTATTTAAATAAATAACCATACCGTCCTCAAGCTCTGAGTCTAAAGCTTGATTTAAATAATCTTTCTCGTCTACAACAATATTTTCTTGTTCTAATACTTCTTGTATAGTAGATTCTTTAGAAGCTTCATAAGAATAAGTTTCACCGTCGATAACTAATTTAACTTCTGTATCAGTTTTACCGCTTAAGTTAAAGCTAGTATTTTCAGCATAAGCTGTAAAAGCTCCAGTAGTTAAAGCCCCTGTAGTTGTAACAAGTGCGAGCGTCAAAGCTGTAATCTTTGATATTTTTTTATTATTATTATTATTTTCTGATATATTATTATTAAGCATAAAATCCCCCTAAATCAACATATATTTTTATATTTTTAATACGACCTTAATTAATACTAAATACATTTTAACACATTCGCAACAATTATGCAATACTTTTTTTTGATTTCTTAAAACTTTTTTTTCCTAAATTATTTTATTATATTATTTTATTTGATATTTTAAACCTTTTTATATAATTTTATAATAATAATTTTTGACAAATTTAATTATTATTAATTTGATTTGCTATTCTATACTATGTCATGCTATAATAAAGTTATAGAAGAAAAAAATTTTTAATTTGGAGGAAGGCGTATGGATACAAACTATAGTTTTAGTTATTGGAAACACCCGTTTCAAAAAGTAGCATTATTTATTTTAGTGCTTCTAACAGCTTTTAGTTTTTGTGCCGAAACTTATGAATTCTATTTTTTAGCCTCTAACCCAGAAAAAATATCCCAACTCTTTACCAATTCCGATTGGGAGAGTTATTCAGCATTAAGGTATTTTAAACTTACACAAAAATTTTTTATGCTATTTATGTTAGTTGCAACATTTTTAATAGGTTGTACTTCAAAAAATGAAAAAAGTGCTTATAAACGTGAGGGTGTTTGCTGGATAACTGCTAGTCTTTATTGGTGTGCTGTGTATGGGGTACTAGGAGATAAGTTTGAAACAATTGACTTTATTATGTGGCTAATTCTTTTTATTACTACGCTTACTAGTGGAATATACATTTTTAACAAAGCAAAAAACTAAAAAATATAAACTATATCCATATATAAAAGTAATTTATATAGTAAAATGACTGATAAATTCCATAAAACATCTATTAATAGCAATTAACATCAATTACAATATCCATTATATATGTATTAAAAATATTGACCGTATTGTTTAATTATGATAAAATATATTTATTAAAAAAATAAAAACATGAAAGGAAAAGCTACTAAAATATTAAATTGAAAATATATAAAAAGCTAATACACAAGGTTTATTTAAATTAAATTAGTGCATTTAAATCTAATATGTTATCTATATTTTAAGTAGTGGTATTATTAAAATGAAACAAATTAGTCAGCTTTACTCAGGAATTGATGATTTTAAAAATCTTTTGATTAGTAATAACTTTGATTTAAATAAAAAGTGCTTAGTACGTCTATTTACTGCTTGTATGTTAGAAGAAGAAATAGTAAATGCTATCGCTGATATTAGGCATTTACTCCCAAATGCAGAGGTCGTTGGGGCAACCTCTTCAGGAGCTATCATATTTGAGTCCGCTCAACATGAAGAAAGCTCTGTTATAGTTTTAAACTATTTTGAAAAAATAGAGGTAACAACGATGATTTTTGAGTGGAAAGGTCTAACGCCTAGAGAAATACTCAGAAATCTAAAATCTAAATTCGATATTCAGCACAAGCAAGTTAATATTCTATTCTCTAATACCTGTGGTTTATTATATGATATTTTAGATGATTTTGTACATAATACAAATATCTCACACCCTTTTATTAACTTTGTTGGTGGAGTTGCTGGAAATGTAGATGATTTAAGTTATGTATATCACAATGACACAATTCTTAAAAATGGTGTAGTTGCTTTTGGGTATAGTGCCAAAAATGACTCGGATAAACTAGATTTCTTTACACATACTTCTATAGCAGCAGATGAAATTAGTAAATTTCATGAAGTTACAGAAGCCTCAGGCAATAAAATAATCTCTATTGATAATACTCCAGCGATAGAGTGGTTCTATGATTATCTAGATGTTGAAAATGATGAGAATATGTCTTTTGATGAATTTAAAAAAGTAGCTGGTGATGTGCATTTTTCGGGGTTTTCAGTTATTTCTAATAAGCATAATGATACTTCACGTTGTGTATTATATGATAACCAAAATTATATAGTATCTTTATTTTCTTCTAAGATGTCAGTAGGTTCTAAATTTAAAGTAGGGTATCTTAATCCAAAACGTGTTATGAAGGAGAGTTTTATTCTTTCTGGAAAAGTGTTGCTGGCAAATATAGAGAGTTTATTTGTATACTCCTGTTCTGCCAGAAAGGCTTTTTTAAAGAATGCAGCGGGGTTAGAGCTAATGCCTTTATCAAAAAATGATGTTTCAGGAGTGTTTTTATTAGGAGAGATATGTAATCAAGATAACAAAAATAATTTATATAATGCCAGCTGTTGTCTTATAGGTTTTTCTGAAAGTGCAAATGCCCATATGCATGTAGATACTTCAATGCTTACTCAAGAAAACATAGAGGGTGATATGCGTTTCTTTAAGAAAGCTTTTAGCAAGTATGACAAGATACAAAAAGAGTATCAAGATACAACAAGCAGTAAGTTTTTTGACATGGATTATAATCTACCAAACATATTAAAATATAATCATGATTTAGCAGAAGGCTTATTTAATAAAATAGCTATAACAGAAGTAATAACAGCTGATTCTACCCTATCTATAGCAGGTAAAGAAAACTATATAGAAACAACGCAAGAGATATTTGCGTCTGTTGGAAAGTTTATAGGCAATTATCAGCTAGAAGAAAGTATAAAGTTTTATATATTAAATTACAAGACGTTTATTATAACTTGCTCTGGTCAAGTTGGTGAGAAAGAGTTTATTAATATAATAAGAAAGATATATGAAAAATATGGGTTTGTTACTTCAAAGTCGACTGGTATTTCTTGTGTTAATCGTTTTGTGGTAGTGCTTAACCAAGAGGATATGTTAGGGGCTGGTATTTCAGGTTTATACTCTAATCGTTCTTCGCAAGAAAACTTCTTTATTTTGGGTGGTGAGGTAGAAGATGATAAGAGTTTATTAAATGATGAAGCTTTTTATATAGATTTATTAAAGCGTGCTATAGATAATAAGAGTGTGACGCCATTTTATCAAGGGTTATACAATAACATAACAGGCAAGATAGATAAGTATGAGGCGTTAATGCGTATAATAGAAGATGATGTAGTTTATACGCCTAATTTATTTATGGATATAGCAAAGAAGTTTAAGCTTTATTCCAAAATTTCAAGACAGATGATAGAAAAAGTATTAGATGATTTCAAAGATAGTAAGGAATTTATATCTATAAACGTATCTCTTTATGATATAGAGTCTATAAGTTTTCGTAAATGGCTTATAGAAAAATTAAAGCAAGCAAATTCACCAGAAAATATTATAATAGAGTTTGTCGAGACGGAAGAATGCAGGGATTTTAATTTAGTAAGGGATTTTATAAATGAAGTGCATGAGGCAGGAAGTCTTTTTGCAATAGATGATTTTGGCTCGGGGTATTCGACTTTTAGCACGATTATAAATTTAAAGCCAGATTTTATAAAAATAGATGGAAGCATAATATCACAAATAGTAAATAATCCAGTTAGCTTACAGGTTATGAAGACAATTTGCTATATGGCTAAAAATATGGATATGGGGATAGTAGCTGAGTTTGTGGATAGTGACCAAATACAGGATTTACTTATTAAGAATGGTGTACATCATTCACAAGGATTTTTATTTTCAGTGCCAGTGCCATTAAATAAAATTAAATAAAATTAAATTAAATTAAATAAAATAGAGATAAGTCCAAAAGTAAACAAGAACTTATCTCTATTATTTTTTAAAAATCTAAATACACTAAAAAATATCCATCTTATCCGCTAGTTGCTCAGCTTTATTTAACATTTTCTTACCGTCGTGCATTAATCTATTTTTTGTTTTTTTATCTGTTAAAGCATAAGCTATGCCCATTCCAACTAATCCTGTGGTAATTAAACCTGTAGCATTATTATATTTTTTCATAAATAAAAGCCTCCAAACAACACAATAACCCAAAGTATCAACTAAAATATTATTAAAATATTATTAAAATATTTTATAAATATATTATTTGCAAAATTATAAAAAATATTATAATTTATAAATATTATTATTCATTGTCATTGTCATTGTCATAATCATCATCATCATCGTCATAATCATCATCGTCATAATCATCATCGTCATCGTCATAATCATCATAGTCGTCATCTGGTGAAAAATTATCTAACAGCATATTTTCCAAATTTTCAAATATATTATTTAATACATTATTATCTATTGCTTCTACTTCTGATTTTAAAACGTCAAAAAAATCTTTTATACTATCGGTTAGTCCTAATGAGTTTGAGCTCGTATATTCAAAATTGTTTAAATAATCAAAGTCGCACTCATATAAAATTTGTTTTATATTTGATTTTTTATTTATTATAATCTCTTTCTGGTCAAGTGCATTATTCCACATTTCTTCAAAAGTATCGTCACTACAATTTTTATAGCATTCATATATCCTAAGCACCAAACCTTTTTTCTCATGGTGTATACATATTTTCGCAAGTACTAGCAAAATATCTATATATAATTTTTTTGATATCTTAATCTCTAATAAATTAGAAATTATCGTTCACGTAAAGGCGCTACTCTCTACGCAGTTCTCATATAAATTAAATTATTATAATGAACTTCTTATGTTCTCACACAAGCACAGACTATATCTTATCCTTCAGCAATATTTAAATTATTCTGCTAAGGTCTACCCACTTCCATCGCCAATAGCTTGCGATGTACTTCCCTCAAGAGGAATAGTCGTTGAAGTTTCTCCTGTTTAGAGCTTACCTGCTGATTGCCTATTTTTATACAACATTTAGGGTTTAACCATATGTCATCTAGTTAATTTTTTCTGTTTTCACAACTCTCACGCTCAAGCCTATCTCATCTTCACGTTGTAGTTTAACTAGCTTTAAGGTGTTCCAGCAATTCAAGTAGTATTAGATAGGCTTCTGCCTATCGCTATATATAAGTTTCCCTATATACTGACTAAATTTAAAATTAATCAAAATTTATAGAACCTAATAAATAATCTATTAGCATTTCTGTATTATCTTTGTCGTCTACTATAATATATAAATTTATTAAATTTAAAATAGATTTTATATATTCTTTATTATATATCCCGTACAATTCTTTTTTTATTAAATTCTCAGATTTATATAACAGCAAAGCGTTAGTGTAGTCTTTTAATATATAATAAATATCAGCTATTTTTCTAAGGTTGCTGGCGTAATATATATGAGTTTCCCCAACAATCCTTTTTATTAAAGGTAAGGCTTTTTGTTGTATTTTAATAGCATCTTCATATCTTTTTAAATGTATATGACAGTCACCGATTTTATTTAAAGTTTCTATTAAATAAAATATTATACTCTCAGAATCCTCCGTAAAATTCTTTTTTGATAATAAATTATATATTTGCGAGTAGTTTTTTAAAGCCAACTCATATTTACCACTTTTTTGATATAGTTTAGACATATTATACAAATTAGCCAAATACTCATCAGAGTTTATTCCTTCTATTTTTTTAATAATAGATAATGCTTTAGACGAATTTTCCAAAGCCAAGTCTAATTCCCCAAGAGATTCGTAGCTATAGCTTAAAAAATTTAGTATATCTATATGATTAGTATTTCCTATATTCTTTAGCTTATTAGCTCGTTCGTGAAACTCTATCGCTTTATTAAAATTTTCTAAATCATAGTTTAGGCAACCCATATTATGTAAAATCATACAAGTTAAATCTTCGTGAGGATAACCTTTCTTTGACAGTACAACCTCACTAAGGTGTAATGCTTTCTCGAAATACGCAAGCGATATTTCTACTTTACTACTATTTTTACTATAGCACAGACCAAGAGAATTATAAGAGTTTATAACAAGTTTTAACATATCTATCTCTTTTTTATTTTCTCTTTGAAACTCTGGTGTAAATTTGTTTGATTTATCAAAATTAGGTGTTATTATTCTAGATGGTTTTTGGTTATAAAATTCGTTATCTATACTTTGAATTATTTTTTTATATCCCTTTATTGCCAGTAGATATTTATATAATTTTTGTTGCAAAAATGCCAAATTATACAAATCCATATAATATTCATAGCTATTATTTTTATTATTAACATCGTGTAACTTAACTATTGATTCGGCAATACTTAAAGATTGTGTATAGTCATTTTGTTCGTAGCTTACTTTTAAATTCATTTTTAAGTTATTAATATTATTCATAAATTAGGGCAAAGAAACCTATTATTTTAAAAATCTAAAATTTTTAAGTAGTATAAGTTTATAAAAGCCCTCGCTCACCTCTCTTTTTTAAAAAATTTTTATTATTTAATATTATATTTTAAAGGCAATTATTCATAACTATTTATACCTCTCTTTACAGAGCTATAATTTAAATTATTCTCTAAATTCCTCTATTAATTCTACAAAGGCGTTATTTATATTATCATATGAAAAACCTTTTCTAGCAAAGAAATTAAATAATTTTTGCTTTTCTTTATAGTATGTATCAGAGTTATTATAAATATTAGTGCTATTAAAATATTTATTTTTTTGTAATTTTTTTTGTAATAAAATTTTAAGCTGTTCTTGCTCGTCTACAAGGTCACTATTATATAAAAACTGGTCGATTAAGTCGTCATCTATTTTTAGCGATTTAAGGTCATAAGAGATTTTATAGCTCCCATAACCTTTTATATTCATTTTGTCATTTATATATGCTTTGCAAAAAATTTCGTCATTTACGTAGTTATACTTCTCCAAAAAAACTATTACTTTTTCTATAATATCTTCCGAAAATTCTTCTTGTTCTCTAAGCTTTTCTACAACTTGAGATTTTGCTCGCATACGATAGCTTAAGTATTTAAGTGCTTTATTTTTTGCTTTGGTAAGTACGAGGTTATTTATTATAAAGTCATAATCTTTTTTTGAGAGAGTTTTATTTATCTCGAGTTTATAGTATAATAAGTCTATCTCGTCTATACCAAAAGCAAAAGAGTCATCTAGAAATATAGAGTATCTTTTTGGGTTATTTTTTTGTTTTTGAATATCCGTAATTTTATAATTATTATTTAATTCTTCTAACATTAATTTATCTCCATTTATTTTCTAAAAAATTTATAATTATTTAGAACTAACTATTTGATATTATATCATAGTTTATATTGAATTTCTAGTTTTAATTTTATTTTTTATAATAAAATCTAATATTGGTAGATAGCTTTATATTTTTTATAAAAGTATAGGCATAGCATACACCCTAAAATTTGTGCCATCAAGACGGCGTACCAAACAGACGTAGCTCCAAACAAAAATGGAAAAGAAATTATTCCAATACTTTGAAAAATTAAAGTCTTTGAAAAAGATATAAAAGCAGAAACTTTTCCGTTTGAAAAAGCGGTAAACATGGCTGAGATAAATATGGGGAATCCCATAAATAAAAACGCTAGCGAGTATTTTTTAAGCCCGTCAAGGGTTATATCGAATACTCCAGTATTAGGTTCGGCAAACCAACCAACTAAAATATCGGCGAGTACTATACTTAATCCGTACATGATTAGAGAAGATAGAGTTATAAAAATAAAACTTATAGATATTATTTTTTTTAATATTTGCGTATCTTTGTTGCCATAGAAGAAGCTAATTTGTGGAGCTATCCCGACAGAGTAGCCCATAAAAATAGATGAAACTAGAAACTGGATATATAAAATAATAGTAATAGATGCTACTCCGTCTTCACCTAGATATTTAAGCATAATATAATTATATAAAAAAGTTATTAAACCGTTTGATAATTGGGTTATCATTTCAGAAGAACCGTTAGAACAAGTTTTCAAGATAGTTTGTATATTAGTATCAGCATTACTACTATTATTATTATCACTACCACTACCACTACTACTAAAAGGGTTAACGAAGTGTAGCATATGCTTTTTATTCATAAAGATAATTATGCCTATTATAGAAGGTATAGTGTAGCCGAGACCTGTTGCAAAAGACGCTCCCTCTATACCATAGCCCATTAAGTATATAAAAATATAGTCTAATAAAATATTTAAAATACCACCAAGTATAGTCAAGATTAGGGCGATACCAGATTTATTTATTGCTACCAAAAACTGCTCCATTATAAACTTTAAAATAGTAGGTATAGTAAAAACTATAAAGAAAAATAAGTAGTCCTTGCAGTATTGGTGTAGGTTTTCTGTAGCACCGAGCATTATAATAATATCATCTAAAAAAATAGAGCTTACGACCATAATAACTACTCCTATTGCTATAGCAAAAAGCACTATAGTACTAAAGGCTTTTCGGGCTTCTTCTAGCTTATCCTCTCCTACTTTCTTCATAACAAAGGCACAACCTCCGCTACCCAGCATTATAGAAATACCAAGCAAGAAGTTCACAAATGGAAAGGCTATATTACTAGATGATAAAGCGTCTGTTCCTACAAAATTAGCTATAAAAGTCCCATCTATTACAGTGTAAAGTGATAAAAAAGACATCATCGAAATAGTAGGGGCTACCAGTTTAAGCACCCTCCAAAAATTAAAGTTAGTTATATTAGTGTCATTATTCATAAATTTTATATTCCAATTCTATTATTTTATTATTTTATTATTTTATTATTTTATTATTTTATTATTATTTTAAATACACATTGCTTCTAAACAAAAATAAAATCTTATTCTATAATACATACTAATTGTATTATCATATATAAGATTTTATTTTTATTATTTATTTAAATAAGCCTTAATATAAATCTATAATAATTATTATAGACTTTTTTATTTAAAATGGTAAATCCTCAAAATCCTCTAAAGTTTTTAATTTGTTTAATTCAATTTTAGCACTTCCATGACCTTATTCCACGGCTTTCTGAAACCATTCAATAGCTTTATCTAAGTCTTTAGTTACACTAATGCCATATTTATAGCAATGACCTAAATTATTTTGCCCGTCCGAATTGCCTTGTTCAGCACTTTTACTAAACCACTCAAAAGCTTTATTATAGTCTTGCTCTGTGCCAGTGCCATATTCATAGCAAATACCTAAACTATTTTGCCCGTCCGAATTGCCTTGTTCAGCACTTTTACTAAACCACTCAAAAGCTTTGTCTTCGTCTTGCTCTGTACCATTGCCATATTCATAGCAAATACCTAAACTAAATTGAGCCTTAGCATTGCCTTGTTCAGCAGATTTAGTAAACCACTCAAAAGCTTTGTCTTCGTCTTGCTCTGTGCCATTGCCATATTCATAGCAAATACCTAAATTAACTTGAGCATCAGCATTGCCTTGTTCAGCAGATTTACTAAACCACTCAAAAGCTTTATTATAGTCTTGCTTTGTGCCAGTGCCTTTTACATAGCAAACACCTAAACTAAATTGAGCATCAGCATTGCCTTGTTCAGCAGATTTAGTATACAACTCAAAAGCTTTATTATAGTCTTGCTTTGTGCCAATGCCATATTCATAGCAAATACCTAAACTATTTTGCCCGTCCGAATTG
>JAWXUY010000252.1:0-2753 GCA_044425885.1 bacterium
TTCTTTTATTAATAAACTTCTTTTGTCATCTCTACGTAGTTAAGTCGCTTAAAGCCATTCTTCTCATATGACTTTAAGGCGTTTATATTATTCTTCTCTACTTCCATTCTATATCTAACCACTCTTACTTTATTATCAAATATCTTATTATACAATTCTTCGATATATTCAAAAAACTTAGATGTATAACCTTTTCCTTGATACTCTGGTTTTAAGTATATATCCTCAAACCACAAGCAAATCCCTCCGTAGCCTGTTGAGTATGTCTTAGACACCATGCCGTATCCCGCTATATTATTAAGCTCGTCTTCAAACACAAATCCGTCTATAAATGGTAGGTCGCTCAAGCAGTCATCTATATCTCTCTTTAAAATATCCTCAGGTGCTTTCTCTATCGTAGCTGGTGAGCTATAAAATACTTTCATCATCTCCAGTACAGCCTCTTTATCTTCTTCTACAATATATCTAATCTTCATAAACAAATTCCTTTCTAGTCAAATATTATATTATTATTATATTATATAACATAGTATTTTGCAACCATTGACATATTAATTTTATATTAACTTAAATTTAATTTATTATCTATTATCTTTTTTGTACTTACATATGCGTATATGCCAAATAATATAGTAGCTATTATACTTCCTATCATTCGTGTATTATAACTAAACCAAAATATTTCAAGAAGTATTATATAATAAAGTATATATAGTATCGTATTGAGTATTAATATTAAAAATAAAAATATTAACATTGCTCTATCGTTGTGTTTCTTTGCATTTTTACTGTTATGTGCTAGACCAATAGCGTAAAATCCTACTACCATATAGCATACAGCACTAATCGTGAAAAAAACTAGGTCTATTGACATTGTTCCGCCCACTCTAATAGTATCTACTCCGTAAAAACTATTAATTCCCAAATATGCTAGCACCGTTGTTACATAGAAATTTATACCTAATATCATTATGCTAGATATTACTTTTGACAATAATATTTCATTACCACATACTGGTAAAGTGTGTGTTAAATAAGCCTGCTTTCCAAATACTGTTTTGTGGTATTCTTTAATGATAAATATAGGTGTACAGGTTAGTATACTAGAAATAACTATCGAAAATACTAAAGATATATCTTTATCCTCATATATTTTAATAACTTGTGGGTCGATAAAATTTATATATGTATTATATGCTATTGTCATAATCGTAAATACTATACCCACTACGTAAAAAGGCTTCATCGAAATTAGCAAGTTCTTTAGGTCGTGCTTTAGCAGTAACAATAATTTTGATTTCTTCTCCATATTTACAACTCCCTCTCTTATTATATTAAATTTAGTTTACTGTCTATTATTTTTATCCAATTATATACATTTTCTTTATTCATTCCTAATACTTTTCCTACATCTTCTTTTTTTATTTTCCATTCCTTTATTATACCTTAAAATTTTTAGAAACTTAACCTTATTTAGATGCTCCCCCTATATTGCCATATGTAAGATTATGCTCATTTGATTTATTAGCATATATCTCAAATAATAGAAAATATAGACACAATTGATGAAAATAAATTTGATAGACCATGTATTATCCAACTAGGAAGAATACTTCCATTCGCTTTTTCTTCATTTATATATCCCATAAACCCTCCAATTATACCTGTAAAAATAATAATAATGAATGCTATAACTGGATTTACAAAACTAAAAAACAAAACACCATGTAATAAACCAAATAAGATACTTTGAATAATATTTGCTAATGTAAAGTTTATTTTATTTGATAATATTTTTAGAATAAATCCACGAAATATTATTTCTTCAGATAGTCCTGTTTTTATAAATGAATATACGATTGCTGATGGTAACGCTTTTATTCCTAATCCATTAAATTCCGATGTAGCTAATTGAATATCCTTTAACAAGAACAAAATATAAACCGACAGCACTATAAAAACAAATAGTGGTACACTAGAAAATAATAGCACTTTCTTTCTGTCGTTATTTGATATTAATTTTAACCCAATCCAACTAAAAAATCCTTCATTTTTTCTACCTCTAAAAAACCACCAAATCAAAGGTAAAAAAGAAAATAGCATCACTTGTATTACTGCATTTAAAATCTGTACTATTAATAGCTTCATGCGTCCTCCTCAAACTAATATAAATAATATTATAATAAGTTGTGCTTTAGTAATAATAAAAATTTTGATTTCTTCTCCATACTTATAACTTCCTTTCTTATTATATTAAATTTAGTTTACTGTCTATTATTATTTTTATAGCCCTATAGTACACAAAACTAAGAGCCGACATAATAGCAATAAGTACAAATGATAGAGTATTTGTATTTGAATTTGACGTATTTAAATAGCCAAATGATATACCACTAAACACTACTCCGTATACGACCATTAGCAATATACCCAGTGCTATACTCCCCGCTTTTCTATACTTTGTTAAGTGTCCTATTGCTAAACAAAAATATATGTTAATCACAAAGAACATCGGTAGCATAAGCAGTAATATCACTTCTCCTATACTTATAAATGGCATTGCATTTATTAAGTAAGTAAATATTTCTTTTAAAGGCACTGTTAAACTAAGTATTAGAAAAGCCACAATAGCACTAACAACTGCTATTAAAACTATAATATATCCTGAAATTAATTTAGACAAAATCAATTCCCTTGATGTAACTGGTAAAGTGTGCGTTAGATAACCTTGTCTCTCAAATATATTATCGTTA
>JAWXUY010000253.1:0-2750 GCA_044425885.1 bacterium
TATATATATTAGTTTTATATATCTAATAATATATTTTAAAATAATATATATTAAAATACAATATTATTTTAGTATTAAATATATAACTTATAAAAAAATTTGACTTTTTTAATTAAGATTGTATAATTAATATAAGATAAGAAAATTAATAAATAAATTTAGAAAGGGAAAAAATATGGATAATGTAAACAATATGAATAATATAAATAGTTCGGCGTATTTATTAGATATCTTAAATAAATTTTACAGTAGCGACGATTCAAAACTTGCTATATTAGAAATGTTCAAAGAAGCTTGTACAACATGTAGCATTGATAAATTAACTATACTCACATATAATTATAACTTAAATAAATATCTTAAGATGTATGAATATACTCATCAAGAGGGTCTTAAAAACTACTCGAAAGAAATGAACATAGAGATGAGGCAATGTATAAACATACTCTCGACTAACCAAGATAAAGATAGAAAAGTAGTAAAAGACTTAGTAAATGAAAGAAACTATTTGTATACAGATGACTACAGCTCTATAAAAGATTGTTTAGAAGCGACAGGATTTGAATGTAAACACCCTGAAAAAATTAAGTCGATATACATTTTTTTGGCAAGCTCTAATCCAGAGTTATTTACGTATTCAACGTTTGAGATTTATAAAGAAGAAAAATTAAATGATTTACAGTTAGAATTTATTACGGCACTGTGTAATATAATAAATGATAAGCTAAATATGTTGGTAGATATTAAGAAGTTTGCATTTAAACTATCAGCAAAAGAAATGTCTCTAGACCTAAATAACGGCGAGGAGTCTCTGGTTGTAGATAAAGATACGTATGCGGTGGACTCTTTAACACAATCTTTACTCATAAAAGGTTTTCATGAGTATTATAAGTCATTCATAAAGAGAAATAATTATAACTATGCTCTTTGTAGTATAGATATAGATAAATTTAAATATATAAATTCTATGTTCGGGTATGATATAGGAGACGAGGTACTGAAAAAAATATCGGTAGTGATAAAAGATTTTATGGATATGAACGAGAATTTTTGTAGAATAGGCGAAGATAAGTTTTGTATGCTATTAAACTATGAAGACGAGATACAGCTACATCTAAAGCTCTCCAACTTAGCTAACCAGTTTGAGTTAATGCGTGACGAATATTTCTCAGATGCCAAAATAACTATTATAGGAGGGGTTACGCTTGTAGATAAGTCTCTCTCTCTTAACACTCTACTAGACCAAGCCACAACTGCAAGAAAAAGTGCAAAAGGCTCTCATAAAAATAAATTTGCGTATTATAACCCAGAGCTAGACTTAAAACTTCAAAAAGAAATTAAAATAGAGGAAAGAATACCGCACGCCGTAGCGAATAACGAGTTTGTAGCATTTTTACAGCCGAAGTTTGACTTAACTACTAAAAAAATATGTGGAGCAGAGGCGCTAGTACGTTGGATAACGCCAGATGGAATGATTTTTCCAGACCAGTTTATACCATTATTTGAAAAAAATGGATTTATATTAACTCTAGACTTTATAGTATATAAAAAAGTAATGAAATTTATAAAATATTGTATAGATAATAATTACCCAGTTTACCCTATATCTGTGAACGTTTCGAGAAATCATATAAAAGATAAGCTTTTTATAAATAAGTTTATGGGACTAATAAAAAAATATGAAGTACCTCAAGAGTATTTAGAATTAGAGGTGACAGAGAGTATATTTGTAGAGGATAAGAGAGAGTTAAAATACTTTATAGATAAAATAAAAGAGAATAACTTAAAAGTCTCGATAGATGACTTTGGGACAGCATACTCGTCACTACAGACGTTAACAGACGTAAACGTTGATATACTAAAGATAGATAAAGGGTTTTTAGATAATATAAATTTGGTAGAAAAAGATATAGAATCTAAAGATAAGATTTTAATAAAGAATATAATAAACTTGGCAAAGGAGCTTGAATTCACGGTTATTTGCGAGGGAGTGGAGACTGAGGAGCAAATAGAATTACTAAAGAATATAGGGTGCGAGCTGGGGCAAGGATATGTATTTGCGAAACCAATGTCGATAGAGGATTATCAAGAAAAGTTTATAAAAATTTAATTAAAAATTAAATAAGTAATAAGTAATAGTATTGACACCATGAGTTTAATATGTTAAAATACGATAGATTAAATTAAAATTTATTAAATTAAATTTAGTTATTGAATTTTAATTGATATAAGGGGTGATATAGGGGGACTTAATGTTTGTTTATAACTAAGGACTAAAGTGATGAAAATTTATATAATAGATGTAGTTTTTGTTATAAATGAATAGCATGGTGTTAAAATTGAGGGAGATAAAGTGCAAAAAATAAAGTGTAAAAAATAAAAGAAAGGGTTTGTCATGAGAGTAATATATGATAATATATTATAATTTTAATTTTGACAATGGTTAAAGAATATTAAATTATGTTACAAATTAAAAATATTAAGAAAAAGTACCAAATAGGCGATTATGTGCAGGTAGCACTTAACGATGTTTCAACAAGCCTTAGAGATAGTGAATTTGTGGCTATTTTGGGACCTAGTGGGTCAGGTAAAACAACGTTATTAAATATAATAGGTGGGCTAGATAGATATGACGAGGGCGATTTAATTATAAATAATATATCTACTAAAAAATACGCCGATAAAGATTGGGACTCTTATAGAAATCATACTATAGGGTTTGTTTTTCAGAGTTATAACTTAATTAGCCA
>JAWXUY010000254.1:0-2746 GCA_044425885.1 bacterium
CACTGACAGCAGACCTTTATTTAACAGAGTACCTAATTTTATTAAAAATGCTGATTTATTTATATGTGAGGGCTTATATGGTGAAGAAGAAAAAATACAAAGTGCTATAAGTAAAAAGCATATGATATTTAGTGAAGCAGCGAGGTTAGCTCGACTTGGAGATGTAAAAGAGTTATGGCTAACGCATTTTAGCCCAGCTTTAGTAGAGCCAGAGAGTTTTATTAATAATGCCACGAACATATTTAAAAATACTATAGTCGGCTATGACAGGCTCAACAAGACTTTTAAATATAAATAAAATATAAAAATATTAATTTAAAAATATTATAGGAGATTTTACAAATGGATTTTTTACCTACAACTTTTTTTGATTTTAATACCAGTTTTGAAGATGCTTCTCATGTGTTATTTGGAGCGCCTTTCGATGGAACTACTACTTTTAGACCTGGAACTAGATTCGCTCCTCAAGTAATGCGTATGGAGTCGATAGGTCTTGAAACTTATAGTCCTTATTTTGACTTAGATATACTAGATTTTAATATATCTGATAGCGGTGATTTAGATTTACCTTTCGGTGCTACTCAAACTACTTTAGATATAATACAAAGCTTTTCTAAAAAAGTATTTGAAAACAACAAAGTCCCTATTATGATTGGTGGTGAGCACCTTGTTTCTTTACCCGCTATAAAAGAGGCTTTTAACAAGTATCCTGATTTATGCATTATTCATTTTGATGCCCATACTGATTTAAGAGAGGATTATCTCGGTGAAAAGTTAACTCATTCTGGAGTCTTTAAAAGAGTTTGGGATTTCTTAGGTGATAATACTATCTATCAATTTGGTATTAGAAGCGGAACTAAAGAAGAATTTTATTGGTCTAAAGAAGGTCATACTTATATAAACAAGTTTAATTTCAACACTCTAGATGATATATCTCTAAAGCTAAAAGATAAGCCTATTTATTTATCTATAGATTTAGACGTTCTAGACCCTTCTATTATGTCTGGAACTGGTACAACTGAAGCTGGAGGAGTAACTTTTAATGAGCTCATAGATGCTCTCAAAATAGTGAGTGACTTAAATATAATTGGTGCTGATATAGTAGAATTATCTCCCCATTATGACACAAGTGGGGTCTCAACTGCCGTTGCTTGTAAAGTCCTAAGAGAAACTATTTGTGTTATTTTAAAAAACAAAATATAAAAATTATATAAAAATTATATAAAAATTATATAAAAAAAGAGTAGCAAATTTAATTTTTTATTCACTACTCTTTTTTTTGTTTATTTAAAACTAGTATTTTAAATCACTATTATTAAAATCTTCTAGCTTAATCGGTCTTGAAATATAATATCCCTGTGCTAACTCAATTCCTGCGTCAACCAAATATTGATATTCCTGTGCCGTTTCTATCCCCTCTCCCAATACGCATATATCATTCTCTTTACAAAAAGAAATAATCTTATTTACTATCGTTTGGCGTGAAGGGTCTATATGCACGTTAGATATAATCGAACGGTCTATTTTAAGTATGTTGGGATTTAAATTTAATAAATTAACATCGTTAGAATAGCCTGAGCCATAATCATCTAGCGCTATTTGCACCCCTAGCTCTTTGAGTTTTGCTAGCTTAATATCAACAACGTCTTTCTCTTGTTGCTCTTGCTCTGTTATCTCTACTACCACATTAGGTAAAAACTCTCTATAATTATTCTGTATCTCTAAATATTCTTCATCTAGTAAATTTTCAGTTGGTATAGAATTAATAAATAATTTAATCCCTTGAAATAAATCTTGATGCTTCTTGTATAAAAATAACGTTTTAGAAAAAGTTATCTTCTCTACTTTCCAAAGTTTACCCTCTAAAGATGCTATCTGAAGGAACTTATCTGGCATATTTAATACATCACTTATAGGTCGCATAAGCGCCTCGTAGGCATATATTTTACCTGTTTTTACGTTTACTATCGGCTGAAATACATAGTCAACGGCTTCGTTATCTAGTATTTTATTTAATTCTTCTTTCCCGCTAAGCATAAAAGACTCTTTTATATACTGCTCTTTATCAAACTCTCTTAGCTCGCCTTTTAAATTCTTTTTACCTTTATACATCGCAAAATCAGCGTATTTTATTAATTCGTCTAATTTAGTAGAGTCTTGGTTATACCATGCTATACCTCCCGACATTCTAATCTGAAATTTCTTTGAATTCGGTAGCTCTATTGGTTCATTTTCAAGCCTTTTATATAAATTATTTAAAATATCTCTAATCTCTTGCTTTGTATTAATATCGTGTAAGTATGCGTAAAATTCATCACCTGACATACGCCCAACTACCCCATATTGGCTTAAAGACGTCGATATAATAGTCGCTGCTGTCTTAATATATACATCTCCACTATCATGCCCAAACGTATCATTTACATATTTTAAATTATCCAAATCAAACATTACAAATGCCGACTCTTTTATTTGATGCACTTGGTTCTTATCATGTGTGTTTTGCATAAAATCATTATTAAAAATATCTTCTACTTTTTGATGAAAAGCACGTCTATTAAAAATACCTGTAAGTAAGTCATAGTTACGCTCATAGTTTAATACTAATAAGTCCTCTACTTCTTTTGTTACATCTTCTATTACCCCTAATATAGCGTCTTCCTGCTCGTGCTCTTGAATAGTATAATACCTCATTTGCTTTAAGCCATTTTGGTTATCATCCTCTAAAAAATATGTATTTTTAATA
>JAWXUY010000013.1:0-12988 GCA_044425885.1 bacterium
TCAAAGTGGAGAAGAAGAAATTACTTATACGAGAGATGGTAGTTTTAAATTAAGCCCTTATGAGGGAGAGTCTTATCTTGTTACTTCGGCAGGTTATTTTGTATTAGATACAGAAGGCGAGCCAGTAATAATACCAGAAGGTGTACCAGTTCAAGATATATCTATAGCATCAAACGGGGTAATTACTTGTAAAATAGATGGAGAATTAGAAGATATAGGCTATAGAATAGGTATGGTACAATTTACAAATCCACAAGGTTTAGTAGCTCTAGGAGGAAATCTTTTTTCATCTACAGCGGCTTCTGGAGAAGCTATATACGAAGCAGAGGGAGTAGGGGCAGAGAGTGCGTTAGTACAAGGTTATTTAGAGATGTCAAATGTTAATATAGCGGAAGAAATGGTTAATCTAATAGTAGCGCAAAGAGCTTATGAGCTTAATTCTAAAGCGATAACAACAGCGGATTCAATGCTTCAACAAGCAGTATCACTTAAACAATAATAAATAAATAAATAAGATAAGAAGTATGAAATAAGAAAGGAAGTAATAATTATGAGTGTAAGTTTAGTTGGTTCAATCGGATCAGAAGGTACGTCAATGTATCAGTATCAATCGGCAGTATTAGAGCAAGAGTCTTTCCAAAATATTTTACAAAATGCAGTAGATACTGGGTCAGAAGAAGAAATAAAAGAGGCTTGCTATGAGTTTGAAGCTTATTTCTTAAATTTAATGTTATCGACTATGAGAAATACTATTAATTATGATGATGGTATATTCGCTAGAAGTGATGCAGAAGAAACATTTCAAGATATGTTAGACGAAGAAGTTACTAAAAATTTAGCAAGTTCAGGTGGTGTAGGCTTAGCAGATATGATGTATAATCAGCTTACAGCTCCAATGGTAAGCACAAATATTAATATGGATTTTTCGATTTAACAAAAAAAGTATAATAAAAAAAGTATAACAAAAAAAGTATAACAAAAAAAGTATAACAAAAAAAGTATAAAATTATATAAAAAGAGGTGTGCATGAGCATACCCCCTTTTTATATATAAAGATATGATTATGTGATAATCGAATGGAGTTAATTAATTATGATATATTTTACGGCAGATTGTCATTTTTGGCACGAAAACGCTATAATGCATAATGACAGACCTTTTGAAAATGCAGTTGTAATGAATGATAGTTTAATACAAAATTGGAATGATGTTGTTAGTTGTGAAGATGAAGTATATATTCTAGGGGATTTTACTTTTAAGGGCATAACTCTAGCAAGTGAAGTGTTTAACAAGCTAAATGGTACAAAGCATTTGATAATAGGAAATCATGACAGGAAGCCAGTATACAAGCTATTTGAAACGCATCAAGATTATTTAGAGCTAGAGTATAATAATATATATTTTATTTTATCGCATTATCCGTTTTTGGAGTGGAATGGATATTTTAAAGGAAGTATACATTTGCATGGGCATTGTCACAATAAGAAAAAGTATAATATAGATAATAAGCTAAATGGTATTAGGAGATATGATGTAGGGGCAGATGCAAATAACTATAAGCCTGTAAGTATAGAAGAAATAATTAAGTTTTATGATTAAAAATATAATATAATATAACAAATAACAGAAAGATAATTGGTTAGAAAAAGTATGAAAATTTTACATACGTCGGATTGGCACTTAGGTAAATACTTAGAAAAATACTCAAGGCTAGAGGAGCAGGCTTTATTTATAGACGAGCTAGTAGAAATTTGTGATGAAGAAAAAATAGATTTGATTATTATAGCAGGTGATATATATGACGCAGTTAATCCGCCGATAGAGGCAGAAAAGCTATTTTATAATGCAATGAAAAGGTTATCTCTAAATGGGGAAAGACCTATTGTTATTATAGCAGGTAATCATGATAGTCCAGACAGGTTATTCTCGCCAACTCCTATAATGGACGAATTTGGGGTATTTATAAAAACTGATTTAAAAAGTATCACGCCGATAGGTGAATACAAATGCTGTAAAGTAACAAGGTCGGGAGAAGCATTTATTGAGCTAGAAATAAATAACGAGAGAGCAGTAATAGTTACTATTCCGTATATTACAGAAAAGCTACTCAATAGTACTATTTCTGAAAGTCTAGAAGAAGCAACCCAACAGAAAGACTTTTCTAATAAAGTAAAAATATTATTAGACCAGCTAGCAGAAAATTTTTTAGATGATACGATTAATATATTAATGATGCATTTATATGCTCTAAAAGGTCTAGAAACAGATAGTGAGAGAAAGATTCAGTCAATAGGTGGGACTTACGCAGTAGACCCAAATATTTTTCCAGAGAAGGCTCAATATGTAGCACTAGGACATTTGCATAAACAACAGAAAGTAAGTAGTAATAATAATTGTATGGCATACTATTCAGGATCACCGATTGCATACAGTAAGAGTGAGGTTTATACTAAAAATAATAATAAAATAAATAATGATAAAGGCATTATAGTGCTGGATATAAAAGCAAATGAGGTTATTAAAGAAGATATTAATATTAAAAAAATAAATCTAAAAGATTATAAGCCAATGTACTCTATTAGTGGGGATAGTGCTAGTGATGTAATAAAGCAAATAAAAGATTTAGATAAAAATAGCGGTGACGGATATATATACATAGAGATAAATTCAAAAGGAGGTATAACAAGTAGTGAACTAAGAGAGATCAGAGAGAGCACAAAAAAAAATATAGTAAATATAGTAAATAATACTGATGTAGTAGAAGAAGATAGAGAAGATGTAAACTATAGAACAATAGAAGAAAAAAGTATTGTAGAGCATTTTATGGATTTTTATAAAATCAAAGAAGGTAAAGAAGTGACAGAGGAATTAATTAAAATGTTGGAGGAGGTATTAAACGATGAGGCCGATAAACCTTAAAATAACAGGGATAAATAGCTTTAATAAAACGCAGGAGATAGATTTTGATGATCTAACTAAAGATGGAATATTTGGAATAGTTGGAGATACAGGAGCGGGTAAGTCATCTATTATAGATTGTATAACTCTAGCACTTTATGGTAAAGTATCAAGATATGACAATGACAATGATAAGAAGGATTTTTTACATATAAATTGTAAAGAAAACGCAGAAGTGGAGTTTACATTTGGTATTAGAGATAATAGAGGAGAGCATATATATAAAGTAAAGAGGAGATTTAATAGAAATAAGGAAGGAGGGATAACGAGTAAAAGTATTGAATTAAGTGAATTAGATATAAATGATAATAAATATAATATAAAAGAGAGTAGTGTTAAAGCAGTAACAAATATGTTAGAGGAAATAATAGGGCTTAAATATAAAGATTTTATAAAAACAGTAGTAATACCACAGGGAAGATTTAATGAGTTTTTATCGGCGAAGAATAAAGATAAAAGAGATACGTTAGAGAGTATTTTTTCGTTAGAGGAATACGGAGACAATTTAAATAAAAAGGTAAATGGTAAAAGAAAATTTATATTTGGAAAATTAGGTTCTTTAAATGAGGCATTACAATCTCATATAAAAGATAATATAGAAGAAACTGGTGGTAAAGATATAGATAATATAGAAAAAACTGATAAAATAGTAAGAGCAATAGAAAATAAAAAGAGAGAATTAGTAGATAAAGAGGAAGAACTATTAGATAATATAAAATTAAGTGATGAGTTAGAAAAAGCTAGAAATAAAAACGATGCTGATATAGTTGTATATGAAGAAATAAAAGAATTTAAAGAAGAATATAGTAAGGCTAAAAATAAAACACAAGAACTACTTGAAGGTGAAAAGGATTATTTAGAGAATGAAGATAAGCTGGCAAAAGCAAAAGTAGTAGATGATATATATGTTGAGATATTAAAGAAAGAAAGATTATACGAACAAGTAGAAAATTCAATGAAAGAATTTGAAAATAAAAAAGAAGAAAGTATTACAAGCAGTAACAAACTTGATGATGCGAAAAAAAAATCTGAAAATATTAAAGATGAAAAAGAAAAAGAAAATCCGAAATTGAAGGAAGAAGTAAATAAGCTAAATGATATTAAGAAAAACCTTGAGAAAAGGATAGAGCTGGAAAAAAATATAAGTAAAGCGGAACAAGATTTAGAAAAGATAAATGGGCAAGAAGAAGATATAAATAAAGATTTGAATAATTTGGCTAAAGAAAAAAAAGGGATAGAGGCTTTAAATAAAAAACTAGATAATTTTAATAATGATAATAACTTCTCAAATAATAACGGATTAATATACGGATTAAATAGTGAAATAAATAAAATAATAAATAATAGTAATATAAATTTGGGTAGCTGTGACTTAAATGATGATGATATAAATTTATATTATATAGAAAATTTAGGTTTAGATGTTTTGATAATATGCAAGGAATCTTTGGTTAAAGATATTAATAGGTTAGAACAAAAGATATTTGAATTAAAATCAGAAAATGCAAATATTAATATTAATTTAGAAAAATTAAAAGAAAATTTAACGACTAATCAAAATGAAAAAATTATACAGGACTTAGCAAGTGGATTATTAGATACTTTAAAGGAAAATACAAAATGCCCTCTTTGTGGAAGTGAAGCACCATACCCAGAGATATTAGAGCCAAATTATGAATTAGATAGTATAATAGCGAGAACAAAAGAAAATATAAAATTAAATGATGAGGCTTTTAAAAAAAATAATAATAGTATTAGTAAGATAGAAAATGATATATTCTTAAAAAATGGTAAAATAAAAGAGTTAGAGGAGGGATTATTAAAGGGAATAGGAAAAAGAGCAGATGTAATATCAAGAGAAGATCTAGTAAATAGATGTGGATATTTTAGAGCGATTTATGATGAACTAGAGAAAAAAATAAAAACTAATATATTTGAGATAAATAATGATAATAAATCTAAATTAGTGATATTAAGTAGTGATATAGATAAAAAAAATAGCACAAAGAACCAAAATAATGAAAGTAAAGGGCGTTTAAATGGTATAATAGAATACAATATAAATGAATTAGAGAGAATAATAAGTGAGTTAGATGGCGATAAAAAAGATTTAAAATTAGATGAAATAAAAGAAAAAATAAAATATAAAAATGAGATTATAAGTGAAAATGAAAAAAAATATGAAGATAGCTTAAAGATTTTAGAGGATCTAAATGAAAAGAATAATGATATAAATTTAAAGCTCAAAGGAGCAAGTACAACTTATAGATTAGATTATAAGAGTTTAGAAGAAAAAAAAGATAATATATTAAATTTAATAAATAAAAACAATATGGCAGAAGATACTCTAAAAAATTATTACATGGATGACCAGCAAAAGAAAGATTATGAAAATAAAATTGAAAAATATAAGGGTGATAATCTTATATATAAAAATAAATTGAATGAATTAGATATCAAAGCTATTAAGATAAGTGAAAAGAGCGGTAAAAACGTAGAGGATATAAAAGATTTTAGTGATGAAGTTATGGAGAATATAAAGAATCATATAGAAGAATTAAATATGAGTAAGATAAAAATAGAAGAAACGAGTAAAGATAAATTTACGAGAAAAGGACATCTAGAAGCTACTATAAAAGATCTAACAAAATTATTAGTTAAAATAGATAAAATATATGAAGATATAAAAGTACACCGAAAAGAGTATGATATTTTAAATGATATATCAAAGATACTTAAAGGAGGTGCATTTTTAGACTATATAGCAGAATTATATCTTGAGCCTATAGTAAGAGAGACAAATAGAAGATTATTAGATATAACGCAAAGTAAATATGAGATAAAGCTTATAGAAGGAGGATTTGTTATAAAAGACTGGACAAATGGTGGAGCGCAAAGGAGCACGGCAAGTCTATCAGGTGGAGAAACATTTATAGTATCATTATGTTTATCACTAGGTCTTTTGACGATGACACAGCTTAGAAACAAATCACCGTTAGAGGTATTTTTCTTAGATGAGGGGTTTGGGATGTTAGATAATAATACACTAGACGCAGTTATGAATTCAATAGAGAAGTTAAAAAAAGAAAATCTAAATGTGGGGATAATAACGCACGTAGAAGAAATAAAAAATAGAATTTCTAATAAGATAGTTATTACAGGGTCGGAATATGGAAGTATAATAAGAATAGAATAAATAAAAAAATAAAAAAATAAAAATATAAGATGGAAGATAATTTATGGATAATAATAAAAATATAGTTGTTGCTGAGGGAATTATAAAAAAAGTATTTTTTGAAAGTGTAGAGAATGGGTATTTTATATTTTCGATTTCGAATGAGGTAGTACCAGATAGTATAAAAAAATATTTTAAAGAAAATATATCTTGTGTAGGATACGCATTTGGAAGATTAAAAGAAGAAGATTACGTGAGGGTAGAAGGAGAATTAGTAGAACATGATAAGTATGGCTATCAGATAAAAATATCAAAGCTAGAGAAATCTCTACCACAAAAAGAAGATGCGCTAGAAAAATATTTGAGCTCAGGAGTATTGCCAGGTATAGGAAAAGCTATAGCAAAAAAAATTATAGAAAAGTTTAAAGGTGATACATTAAGGATTTTAGAGTCAGAGCCAGAAAAATTAGCAACGATAAAGGGAATTAATCTTGAGAAAGCAAAAAAAATAAATGAAAAGTTTTCAGAACAAAAGGAGCTAAGAGATATTTTAATAGAGCTACAAGGATATGGTTTAACAACGGGATATGCAACAAAAATATATAAGGTTTACAAAGAAAATACGTTGGATATAGTAAAGAATAAGCCATATAAAATATGTAGTGATGTTTATGGGATAGGCTTTAAAACAGCGGACGATATTGCAATTAAAGTAGGAATAGAACCGAATGATATGTCTAGAATAAAAGAAGGAATAAAGTATATATTATCAAAAGGAGCAAATGAGTTAGGAGCTGTTTTTCTACCAAGAGATATGCTTATTATTGAAACGTCAAAGATATTAAATTTAAATAGAGAGCTTATAGAAGTAGGAATTGAAATGCTTTATAAGGATAGAGAAATTGTACTAGAAAAATTGGTTGATTATAATAACAATGAGCATATAATTATATTTTTAAATTATTATTATTATGCAGAAAGCTACGTAGCTAAAAAAATATTAGAGTTATCGGAGAATTGTCTTGAGTACACTAAAAAGTTTAATGTATTATTGGAAAATATACAACAGGAAAATAATTTAGAGCTAGCAGAAGAACAAGTAAAAGCGGTAAAAGAGGCAATGGTAAATGGAACTCTAGTTATAACAGGGGGACCAGGGACAGGAAAGACGACTATTATAAATATAATAATAGGTATGCTAGAAAATTCAGGATATGAAATAAAGTTATGTGCGCCAACAGGGAGAGCGGCTAAGCGTATGTCAGAAACAACAGGCAGAGAAGCACAAACTATTCATAGATTATTAGGGAGTAAGTCTAATGTAGAGTCAAATAATGATGATAATATAGAAGAAAGCGTAAAGCATTTAAAGAAGCAAACATTTGAAAAAAATGAAGATTTTCCGATAGAGGCAAATGTAATAATAGTAGATGAGTGCTCGATGATAGATATATCGTTGATGAGGAATTTTTTAAAGGCAGTGGCATCTAATACTAGATTAATACTAGTAGGAGACGTAGACCAATTGCCGTCAGTAGGACCAGGAAATGTGTTAAGAGATATTATAAATAGTAAGTGTATAAAAGTAGTAAAGCTGGAGCAGATATTTAGACAAGCGCAAGAGAGTACAATAGTTATGAATGCGCATAGAATAAATAAAGGGGAGTATCCAGTTTTAAATGACACTAAGAGTGACTTTTTCTTTTTGAGTGAGAATGAGGGTATAAATGTTAATGACACGATAATAAATTTAGTAACAAAGCGCTTACCAAAGTATTTAGAGTTAGAAGATTCTTCAAAGATACAAGTTCTTTGTCCGATGAGGAAATCGCTAACAGGGGTTAATAATTTAAATATGATGCTACAAACAGCGATAAATCCAGCTTCGGTTAATAAGAAAGAGAAAGTAATAGGAGATACTATATTTAGAGAAGGCGATAAGGTTATGCAGATTAAAAATAATTATAGCCTAGAATGGAAAATATATAAAGATAATATAGCAAAGAATGAAAATCTATTAGATAAGGGATTGGGAATATTTAATGGAGATGAAGGATTAATACAAAAGATAGATATAGAACAGGGGAAAATACAAGTATTGTTTGACGAGAATAAAATAGTGTTATATAAGTTTAATAATTTAGATGATTTAAGTTTAGCGTATGCGATTACTATACATAAGTCACAAGGTAGCGAATATAAAGCAGTAGTAATAGCAATACATAGTGGACCACCGATGCTTTTTACGAGGAATTTATTATATACGGCGGTTACAAGAGCAAAAGAATTAGTAGTAATAGTTGGTAAAAAAAATACTATATATCAGATGGTTCAAAATAATGATGGAGTTAGTAGGTATACTTATTTGAGGGAGAGGATTATAGAGATGAGAGATTTAGAATAAAAAAATAAATATAAAAATATAAAAATATAAAAATATAAAAATATAAAAATATAAAAATATAAAAATATATAAATATATAAATGTATAAATGTATAAATTATAAATTATAATAGGAAGATAAAAAATTATGAGCTATATAAAAAATAATATAAATAATTTATTATTATTTTTATACCCAAAGAAGTGTATGTTTTGCGACGAGGTTATAAATGTTTATGAAGAAGATTTTACTTGTAAGTATTGTAAGCAGACTATAGAGTTAAATCAGGAAAATAGACCAAGTAATATATCAGTATTTGACTACAACGAGCATATAAGATTGGTTATTTTAAAGATGAAGTATCTTAATAAAAAGCAATATGCAAAAGGTTTTGCTTATTTTATGGCTAATACGTTTGAGATAGAGAATGATTTAGACTATGATATAGTTATTAATGTGCCGATGTATTATAAAAAAAAGAAAAAAAGAGGCTATGACCAAGCAGAAGAATTAGCGAGAGAATTTAGTAATATAGTAGGTATTAAATTTGAGCCAGATAATTTAATAAGAAATAAAAATACAGTCGCACAAAGTAAAGTAGCTTACGGCGACCGTAAAAAGAATGTAAGAGGTATATTTGAGATAAAAAATATTGAGAATATAAAAGACAAAAATATTATACTGGTAGATGATGTATATACGAGTGGGAATACGATGAAGCAATGTGCGATTACGCTACAAAAAGCAGGAGCGAACAGAATATGTTATTTAACTTTAGCGAGTGCAGGAAAAAATAAATAAAAATCCCTAAGTTTATTGGATTGTTTAAATATTAAACTAAATAAGCTTAGGGAATTTATATATATATTATTATAATATTTTAGATGTATTGTTGATATTGTTTAGAGAGCTGTTTATTTTTTGTTTTAATAATAAATAATCTGGATTTTTTAAAAAAGGGTCTTCTCTAAAAATTTTTATAGACGCATCTTGTACTTCTTTTAGGAGGTCTAAGTCTTTGTATAAGTTGCCTATTTTAAACTCTGGAACACCATGTTGACGTGTTCCAAAAAAGTCACCACCGCCTCTAGTTTCAAGGTCTTTTTCACTTAAAACAAAACCATCTGAGTATTTAACCATATTTTTCAAACGTATCACAGTGTCTTTGTTTTTGGTATCGCTTACCAAAATGCAATAAGATTTTTCAGAACCACGTCCAACTCTACCCCTTAGCTGATGAAGCTGAGAAATTCCAAAACGTTCAGCATTTTCTATTAGCATAATAGTAGCATTAGGGACGTTTATACCAACTTCTATTACAGTAGTAGATACTAGAATATCTATTTTGCCTTCGTAAAAATCTTGCATAATGCTTAATTTTAGATCATTTTTCATTTTGCCATGAAGACACTCTACACGATAATCAATAAAAATTTCGGATTGTAGCTTTTGAGTATAGTCTAGAACAGATTTTAAATCGGATTTGGTTTTGTTGGTAGTTGAATCTTCTTGAGTTTCTGGAGAATCCAGTCCGATAGTGGGACAGATTATATAAGCTTGATTTTTTTGGTCAGCATTTTTTTTAAGAAAATTATAAATTCTGGCATAATAAGAGGTATTGACATAGCTTGTGTGTATAGATTGCCTGTTTGGAGGCATTTGGTTTATAATAGATATATCAAGGTCACCATATAGGATAAGAGCTAATGTTCTAGGAATAGGGGTAGCAGTCATGACTAAAGTATGAGGATTTTCACCTTTTAGGGATAACTGCTCACGCTGTTTAACTCCAAAGCGGTGTTGCTCATCTGTGATAACAAGACCGAGCTTATTAAAAATAACTTTGTCTTGTATAATAGCATGAGTGCCTATAATAATATTAGCCTCGCCCGACTCTATAAGACTATAAGCTTGATTTTTTTGAGAAGCTTTAAGACTACCAGATAATAAAATAATATTAATATTTAGATTAAGATTATTAAATAGATTAGTAAAGCTTTCAAAATGCTGTTGGGCTAGAACTTCTGTAGGAGCCATAATAGCGACTTGATAATTATTATTAATAGTCATATAGGCTAGTATTTGAGCTATAGCGGTTTTACCAGAGCCAACATCACCTTGTATTAACCTGTTCATAGGTTTATCTAATAATAAATCTTGTTTAATTTCTGCTAGAACATGTTTTTGAGCATCGGTTAAATCAAAAGGTAAAGTAGCTTCTATAAGATTAGTATTAAAGTCTAGTATCTCTACACTAGACTTTTGTTGTCTTGTAGAGCCTTTAATTTGTAATAAATTAAGCTGTAATAATAAAAACTCCTCAAATACTAGTCTACGCCTAGCTATTAAAAAAGCACGTGAGTTTTCTGGAAAGTGAATATTAGTAATAGCGAATTGCCTAGAACAAAGCTTGTATTCACGTAGGAAACTTTCAGGTAGGAACTCGGTTATTTGGTTGGAAGCGAAACTAAGAGCAGTTTTGATAGTGTTTCTAATGGTGCTTTGAGTGAGCCCATAAGTAGAGCGATAGACAGGCACTATTATTCCAGCATTAACTAAGTTGTTATTAGAGCTATTGGCTTTATATAAAAACTCATATTCGGGATTTTGTATTTGTAGCTTATTAAACTTATTAGTTATTTTGCCAGAAAATAAATAAGTAGAGTCTTTTTTAAAGATATTTTTAAGATATTCTTGATTAAAGAAAGCTACTTCTAAAATACCAGTGTTATCAGATACTATTATCTTAGTAATTTTAATATTTTTTGCTTGTATTACTTCAGGATAGCTAATTACAGTGGCTTTTATAGTATAGACTTGTTCTAATTTAATATCACCAATGCTTGTAATATTGCTTCGGTCATCATATTCACGAGGGAAATAATGTAGAAGGTCATCAATAGAGGAAACATTTAGCTTACTAAACCTACCAGCATTTATTTTACCGATAGATTTAATACAAGTAATAGGGTCTGAAAGTAACATGGTAAGAGTAATCTCCTTTTGGTTTTTATAGATATTAATATTAATATTAGGTTGCTTTAAGATTAGCATGTTTTAATATGCTGTGCTTAAGACTTGAAGTTAAAGACTTTTGGGTATTTTTTTGTGTTGCGGATTTTAAATTTTCTTTATAGTTGGTATAAACTTTATTTAACCAATTAGCCTTATTTATAGCCATATTTAAGTTATACTCGTTTAAAGGGATTTCACATAATTTAAGACATTCTTTCACTTCATCATTCAACTTATTTTCTAGTACTATAGTGTCTTGATTAGTTAACTCAGGATTATCAGGATTATCAGTGTTATTAGTATTATTAGTATTATTAGTATTATCATCATCTAGTTTTGTACTAGTAGTTGACTTTTGATTATCTTTATTATCTAGATTATCTAGATTATCTTTATTATTTAGATTAGCATCTAAATCTTTACTGTCATATTTTTCTATAGAAGATTTATAGTATAAAGCATTGTTTAATGTGTTATTTATCATAGCTCTAAAATTAGAGTAGTTTTTTATGACTTCATTAGGATAATCTTGGATTAAATCTTTACTTATTATTTTTAATAATAAGCGTATAGGTAGATCAGTTAAGTTTACTTCGGAAGCACTTGTATAATTTGTGAATAAAGAGTCTTTTTTAATACCAATAATATTTATTAAATTATTAATATTATAATTATTGGCATCACCATCATCACTATCATCATAACTATCATCATAACTATCATCATCATAACTATCATAACTATCATAACTATCGTCATTACTACTAGTTTGCTGATATAAATTAAACCTATTCAGCACACTATAAGAATTTTGAAAATCGAGAATTGCCTTATCATTAGAAACTATATAAATATTGGTTGGCTGTTCTATAAGGGTTAAATTATTGATGGTATTAATAAGATCCATAGCAATCATATTATCTACTTTATTATCTATATTATGACCTAATTCAAATTTAACAGGGATATAAGTAAGTATATCCGACTCAAAACTTAAAACTTTTGAATGAGTGTCATCATTGTCTAACTTTATGATTTTTAAAGCATAAAAATCTTTAGAAGATAAATAATTTAGATATCTTAGAGTCCAAGTGAGGCTTAGAATTTGATTAATACCAAATTGATCACCATCTAAAAAAAATAACTTTAGATTTTTTTTAATAGGCACATAATTAAATGTGTTAAGAATAGAGGGGTATTTTTTTAATACATACTCTTTTTCTTTATCGTTTAACATATTAAAGAATAGAATATCTTTAACCTTAAAGCCTTCAAGCCTAAAACGATTATAAAAATCCACTTTAGACCTTGGATATCTAAATTTATATCTAGGACTGTTAATATTAGGAGTTATTTTAAGCACCATCCTTTCTATATAATTATAAATTTAATATAATAAAATTATATAATAATAATATATATAAGTCAATTACTTTATTATTTAATAGGGAGCTAT
>JAWXUY010000013.1:12998-15350 GCA_044425885.1 bacterium
TTAAAATATGTATTTAGATATTATATTATATTATATTATGTTATGTTATTCAATAGAGATTATGTAGTAATATAAAGGCTGTCCACCATATATGAGCTCTATATCTAAGTCTTTGTAAGTTTCTTGTAGATAAGACTCTAACTCACAAGCATTATCTTCTGAGATGTCATCACCATAATAGATAGAGATAATACTCGCATCATCATTTTTTGGTAACATTGCTCCTATAAGCTCTTTTGTGCCCTCTAAAATGCTTTCAGATACGTTATTTATTTTATTTTCTAACATACACAATATATGATTTTTTTTGATATTAAAGTTATCTATTTTTGTATCACGTACTGCGAAAGTAACCTGACCAGTTATAACTGACTCGATAGCACTTTTCATAGCAGAAGTATTTTCTTCTAGAGAGCTAGTGGATACAAAACTGGTAAGAGCTGAGAAGCCCTGCGTAATAGATACGCTTTCTATTACAACGATATTTTTAGTTGTAAATACCTCTTTTGCTTGGTTAGCAGCTAGAATAATATTTTTATTGTTAGGTAAGACAAATACGTTTTTGGCGTTAATCTTCTCTACAGCTAACAAAATATCTTCTATGCTAGGATTCATAGTTTGACCGCCTGTAATAATTTGATCAACGCCATATTCTTTAAACATCTCATTAACGCCATCTCCTACAGAAACTGCTACAAATCCAAATTCTTTTTCTTCTTCTTTTACTTTTTGTGCATTATTATTACTTATTTCTTGAGTAGAGAACTCTATTAGATTATTATGTTGCGTTCTCATATTTTCTATTTTTACATTGTCAATAGAGCCAAGAGTTAGGGCTTTTTCGAGGACTGCTCCAGGATTATTAGTATGTACATGGACTTTAATAAAATCATCATCACCCGCAGTTACTACAGAGTCACCTATAGTGCTTAAAAATTCTTTAAAGTCTTCTTCTATCTGTTCGTTATTTTCTAAATTAATAAAGAACTCTGTACAATAACCAAACTCTATATCATCACTTGATGTATAGCTTTGAGCATTAGTAGTATTACTAATATTATTAGCACTACTACTACTATTATCTATATTAAGAGAGTGATAGTTATGCTTATCAAAAAATCCACCCTCTAAAATACTAATAAGACCTTTACCGCCGGCATCTACAACGTTAGCTTGTTTAAGCTCTGGTAACATATTTACAGTCTTATCAAGAACTACATTTGCATGATTTATAACTTCTTCCATCATTTTTAATAAGTCTTCACTATTTTCAGATACTTCTAATGCTTTATCACTTATAGCACGTGAGACTGTGAGGATAGTACCTTCTTTAGGTTTCATAACTGCTTTATAAGCAGAGTCTACTCCATTGCTAAAAGCTTCGGCTATATCCTTAGTAGAGGCTGTTTCTTTGCCCTCGAGAGACTTAGAAAATCCTCTGAAAAGCTGTGATAATATAACACCTGAGTTACCTCTAGCTCCTCTAAGAGAACCTCTTGAAAGGGCTTTTGCTATATCAGTCACATTATTCGACTCTACTTCTGAGACTTCTTTTGCAGCTGCTAAAACAGTCAGAGACATATTAGTCCCAGTATCTCCATCTGGAACTGGAAAAACGTTTAAAGAGTCTACATAGTCTTTGTTTTCATTTAGTCTGTTAGCTCCTGATAAAATAAATTTCTTTAGTTTACGACCATCTATATTAGTTAAATTCAAATTTAATTCCTCCTAAATATAATATTAATAATTTAATATTATTAATCATTTACTTTTATGCCTTCTACAAAAATATTAATACAAGATACGTTAAAGCCTGAGATATCTTCTACTTTATATTTGACTGTATTAATAATCGTTTCAGCAACTGTACGAATATTAGTTCCATATTTAACGATTATGTGTAAATCAATAATAAGCATATCATCTTCTATATTAATTTTAACACCTTTTGTTACGTTTTCTTTGCCGAGTAATTTAACTATGCCATCTTTCATATTTCTAGAAGCCATCCCTACTATACCATAGCATTCTGTAGCGGTAATACCAGCTATTTTAGCCAGTAACTCTTTTTCGATTATAATTTTGCCGTTTTCATTTTCTATAAAAATTGACATTTTGGTTACCTCCGAATTTAGTTTAATATTTTTTAATATAATAAATAATATAAATTATATAAATTATATTAATTATAATTATATATTATAAACGCTTTAATATCAAGAATTATTATATAATAAAAAAAATTTTATTAATATTTTGGTATTTAGTTTGTAATATGTGGTTGTAAATATTTAATATTGTATGTATAATATAAATATAAAAAATCAAAAATCAAAAATAAAAATTAAGAAA
>JAWXUY010000255.1:0-2738 GCA_044425885.1 bacterium
ATAAAATTTAAGCCCCCCCCCCCCGAAAAAACAGGCTAATTTTAACTCAAATGCTGTTTATATTCAGTTCTTATAATTAACAATAAATGCCTACTTATTATTTAAATAAATTTTATACCTTATTGTTTTATGTATAACAATTATACCATAGCGATTTATAAAAGTCAATTTATAAATTTTATTATACTGTTATATTTATAATAAAATTTAAGGATTTTTCTCTAGTTTTCTTTTAAAAAAACAAGAAAAAAATCCTAATTTTCATTTTATTAATTTACAATTTTAGTTAAATATTTTTTATTTTCTAATATCATCTAATTTTTCTCTTAAAACATTACATGATTTCTCGAATTTTACCTGTTCTTGTTCCGATAATCTAAATTTTACCTGCTCAATTACACCCCCAGCTCCTATTATACATGGCACAGATGTATACACTCCGTATTCTTCTACAAAAGTCGAACAAGATAAAACTTTTCTCTCATCGTTTAGAATAGCCTTTGCTAGGTATGCACAGCTCATACCTATCCCAAACTCTGTACACATCTTTCTTTTAGCTATATCCATACCGCCTTCTATAACTTCTTTTTCTAATTCATCTATACTTAAATCTATATTATTATATTTTAAATAATCTTCTACCCCTATACCATGTATAGATGTAAGGCTTTTCGCTAAAAACTGACTGTTACCATGCTCTCCTAACATAAATCCTTGTACGCTTTTTGTTGATATATTTAAAGCCTTAGCTAATTTCAGCTTTAGTCTAGCGCTATCTAACATCGTCCCTGTCCCTATTACATTAAGACCTGTTCGCTCTTTTAGATAATTCGCAATTATATCACATGGATTTGAAACAGATAGTATTACTCCTTTAAACCCAGATTCTAATATCTTAGGCGCTATATCATCTACGATATTTTTAGAAGCCTCCAACTCCAATAATCTATCTTGTGTTGAAAATATCCCACAAACAGATACAAATAAAATATCAGAGTCTTCTAAATCTTTATACGTACCATTGTATATTTTGGCGTCGCTTTCTAAGTAACATGACATATCCATTAAATCTAAAGCATGAGCAAGAGCTCTATCTTGCTCTTTGTCTATTAAAGCAATCTCGTTACAAACTCCTTGAGTAAATAAAGAGCTCGCTATGTGTGAGCCTACGTGTCCTATCCCTATTACAGATATTTTAGATATTTTTTTCATAAATAAATATTTCCTTTCTTACTTACATCTAATATAATTTTTCTTACATCTAATATAATTTTTCTTACATCTAATATAATTTTTATTATTTTTTTATCTATTGCGCTTCTTCTTCTTGACCTAGTACAGTTATAATTCCTGCTTCTTCATCATCATTCATAACAACACAATTTTGTTCTAAATAATAATTATAACTAGATATAATTTTTTGTGTAATGAGCTCGCCTGGAATTATAAGGGGTATACCAGGTGGATAAATCATTATAGACTCTCCACATATTTGCCCTAAAGCGCTATCAATAGGCATTTTACTCTTTGGAGAGAAATAAGCATCTCTGGGTAAAACTATAGTTTTAGGCTTCTCGAAAAAATTAGAAATATCTACTTTAAAAGTCTTGCTTTTCCCGTAAAATCTATTAGACAAATCTTCAAAAGCATCTACTAATTTATCTATAGTCTCGTTTGTATCCCCTACCCCAACAACTGCCAAAACTACATAGCTCTCCGCAAGCTCTAATTGTATATTATACTCATCTTTAAGTATTCTAAAAACTTGAAAACCTGATAAGCCAAGTTCATTAACTTTTATAACAAATTTAGTGTCATCAAAATCGTATACGCCATGTTCATCATTTTCATCTATATCATTTTCAGATATAACTGACAAACCTGATAATTGAGAGAGTCTTACTTTAGCTTCAGCACACTTTTTTAATAAAGCCGTGAACATCTTTTTTCCCTTTAAAGCTAAATTAGAACGTGTGATATCCATACTAGCTAATAATAAGTAAGAAGCACTTGTAGTTTGCATTAAATTAATAGTCCCTCTAACTTTATTTAATTCTATTAGTCCTTCATTATGAAATAACGCTGAGCTTTGAGTTAAAGAGCCAGCTGTTTTGTGTAGACTAGCTGTAGATAAGTCTGCTCCTAATCTCATTGCACAGTCTGGCAAATTAGGGTGAAATGGCAAATGTGCCCCATGTGCCTCGTCTACCAAAACCGCTACATTTTGTCTATGACATATTTTAATAATTTTTCTAAGGTCAGAAGTAACACCAAAGTAAGTAGGATTAATAATGAGTAACGCCTTTGTATCTGGGTGAGCTTTTAAAGTCTGCTTTACATTTTCAACTTTTACGCCGTTTGCTATACCATAGTTATAATCTATTTCAGGATTTATAAAAATAGGAGTAGCTCCAGATAAAATAATTGCATTAATAACCGATTTATGTACATTTCTAGGTACTATTATTTTGTCCTTAGGAGCGCAAGCACTTAAAATCATAGCTTGAACCCCGAAAGTAGAACCATTTACGAGCATAAAAGCGTTATCGGCGTGATAAGCCTCAGCTAATAATTCTTCTGCTTCTAGTATAACCCCTATAGGGTGAGAAAGCATATCGAGCTCCTTAGTGGCATTTGCATCGAAACCAACTATTTCTTCGCCCATAGCTTCGGCTATAAAAGAATTTTTATTTTTTTTGTGTCCCGGAACGTCAAAATGTAAAATATCATCATTTTTA
>JAWXUY010000256.1:0-2718 GCA_044425885.1 bacterium
GCAGGGCAGGTAGAGAGGAGCAGGCTATGTTGACAACTTTGACAGGACTTGTTGTAGTGTTATTTTGGGTAATTGAATACATAAGCGAATTATTTGAGACAGTTCAGACGCTGTTTAATTTATAAAATAAGGGTCATAGGAGGGAGATGCTAAGATGGATATTTTTAAAATATGTGCACTTGGTATAATAGCCGTTATACTAATACTTATGGTTCAGCATTACACCCCCTCTTTTACTATTATGATAGTTATTATGACAGGGATTATTATATTAATGATGGTAATACCGACACTAGAGAACGTTTTAGCATCTATATTTGAGATAATAAACTTAGTTAGCCTAGAGTTAACACAGATATCTATTATTATAAAAATTATAGGAATAGCATATATTTGCGAATTTTGCTCACAAGTTTGCATAGACGCTGGACAAGGAGCTATAGCATCTAAGATAGATTTAAGCGGAAAGGTTTTAATTATGGTGATATCAATGCCTATAATAAATGACTTGATTAACTTGATAACAAGGTTGATGCCTTAAATATAAAATATAAAATATAAAATATAAAATATAACAAGAGAGAAGTATGCTAATGGAAAATATTTTAGAGGCTTTGGATATACAACAATATGACACTATAATAGGTCAGAATATAAATAATAATTTTAATAATAGCATTGAGCTTGGATTTAGTTTTTCAGATATAGTAAGAGTGTTATTAAACCCAACGTCAATGGGTGAGATAAATAATATTGGTAATTTTGATATAGCTAATTTTTTTTTAAATATTATTTTTGAGAAGATATATATTAACTCGGCATTAATAAAAAACGTGATAATAATAGCACTGCTTAGCGCTTTTATTAAAGTAATAACTGAGAGCTTTAATAATAAGGGAATTAGCGAGATAGCGTTTTATACTAGTTATATAGGAGTAGCTGTTATATTGATTAACTCTTTTGATATTATGCTTAGTATACTACAGACGGCTATTACAAGTATAAGTAATATTATTAATGCCATTATGCCTTTGATGGCTTCACTACTTATTATGTCAGGAGGCTCTGTATCAAGTGCTATATTTACAAGCTTTATATTAATGGCACTAAGCTTTTTATCGTTTTTTATGAGAAACGTTTTTATACCAGTTATATCAGGTCTTATCGTATTGACGATAGTAAACTACATAACTCCTAAAGAAATTTTGGATCGGTTGATAGAATTTTTAATATGGCTATTAAAGACGATGTTAAAGGCACTAGCACTAGGACTAACAGTGATAGTTTCTATTCAGAAAATTTCAGCACCAGCTTTAAACTCACTAGCAAATAAGACAGCTAAGAGTATGATAACGCTAGTGCCAATAGTAGGAGATGCTATGAATGGGGCTATCGATAGTGTTATGTATTTTGTAGGAGCAATACAAGGAGGAGTAGGGGCAGGGATACTAATAATAATACTAATATGTAGTATAATGCCGATTTTAAATTTGGTAGCATTTATAATAATATATAAAGTGGTGGCAGTGTTGATAGAGCCAGTGAGCGACAGCAGAATAACGTCTTGCATAGACGATTTAGGGGAATATACGAAGTTGATATTGTCAGCACTGGTGGTGTATATATTTTTGTTTGTATTTTTTATATTGCTGATACTGAGTAATTTTTAAGAGATGATAAATAATAAATAATAAATAATAATAGAGAGCGGAGGAAATATATGTAAGTATTTTTTATAAATATATAAAGAGTTATAAACTTGATATTTGGAACGATATTTATTTTTATTATGCTAAAACCGATAGAAGATGTATACGATTTGTTGGATAACAGAGATTTATAATAATATATAAAGCGGTGGCAGTGTTGATAGAGCCAGTGAGCGACAGCAGAATAACGTCTTGCATAGACGATTTAGGGGAATATACGAAGTTGATATTGTCAGCACTGGTGGTGTATATATTTTTGTTTGTATTTTTTATATTGCTGATACTGAGTAATTTTTAAGAGATGATAAATAATAAATAATAAATAATAATAGAGAGCGGAGGAAATATATATAAGTATTTTTTATGAATATATAAAGAATTTGGTATTTTTTTTGTTATTCAGCTCGTTTATGCAGGTAATAATGCCATCTAATAAATTTAAATCATATATAAACTTGATATTTGGAATGATATTTATTTTTATTATGCTAAAACCGATAGAAGATGTATACGATTTGCTGGATAATAGAGGGATAGGGATAGAGATAGGAGAGATAGAGGGACTAGAGGTAAGTAGTACGATTTTAGGGAGTATAAATTTAGAAGATAAGTTATCGGGAGAAGCTTTTAAAGTGGAAGATATACAGAATAGGATTACACTGGATATTTTTAGAGAAAATATAAAGAGACAAATACAGGAGCTGTTAAATAAAGATAGAGAAATAAAGAATATATATATTATTCAGGAGATAGATATAAGCTTATATAATAACTCAAATTACGGAGTAGAGATAAAGGAGATAAGCATAAGATTAAGAGATGTGGGAATAGGAGAGAGTAGAGAGATAGATTATGAAAGAGGGGATTTTGTGGAGATAGAGAGAGTAGAGGCTTTTGTGGAGATAGAGAGGATAGAGAGAGTAGAGATAGGAGTAAAAGAGATAGAGGAATTAAATGGGGGAGTAGAGGGAGATAGACAGGAAGAAAATAGGGAAGAAGTAATTAAAAT
>JAWXUY010000257.1:0-2718 GCA_044425885.1 bacterium
CATACGATTATTTATAACCTTTCTCTTTTATAGTTTTTTTAAAATTTTAACTAATTCTTAGTCTTAATTTTTGAAATAGAATTATAAAAAATATCTGCTTGACTTGATAATTCTTCTGCCGCCGCCGCTGATTCTTCGCTAGTAGCTGCATTATTTTGAGTTACCATAGAAATTTGAGATATATTTTCTGTAATTTCTTTTACTGATTTTTGTTGTTCTTTAGATGAACGCTCATTTATATTTATCATTTTTGAAATTTCTTCTATTTGTGTAACTATTTCTACTAATGATTTAGATGTAGTATTTGCTATATTAGAACCGCTATCCACTTTACTCATTGTAGTTTCTATGAGCTCAGTCGTTTCTTTAGCCGCTTGTTGACTTCTTCCAGCAAGACTTCTTACTTCTTCAGCAACTACTGCGAATCCTTTTCCATGTTCTCCAGCTCGAGCTGCCTCTACAGCGGCGTTAAGCGCTAGGATATTTGTCTGGAATGCTATATCATCTATTACTTTTATTATATTAGAAATACTGTTAGAAGCTTCGTTTATCTCACTCATAGCTTTTAACATCTCGTTCATCTGCTGGTTACCTTCGTCTGCACTAACTTTAGCTTTAGAAGCTACTATATTAGCGTCTTCCGAATTTTTAACGCTTAAGTCAGATTGTTCCGCAATTAGACTAGTAATCGAAGTAAGCTTTTCAACTGATTGAGCCTGCTCTGTCGCTCCCTCTGCTAAAATAATACTACTATTCGAAATCTGTTTTGCTCCGTCCGAAACTTGTGCCGAAGATAAACTAATATTCTTAGTTAATACATTTAAATTCTCTACAATAGAATTAACAGAGTCTCTTATTTTAACAAAATCGCCTACGTAGTCTAAGTGCATATTTACATCATAATTATCATGAGCCATTTCATCTAATATTTCAGATATTTCAGAAATATAAGAACCAACTGCGTCGGCAGTGTTATTTGCTGCGTCTTTTATATCTTTAAATTCTCCTTTGTAGTCACCAGTAATTCTATAAGAAAAATTACCTTTAGAGAATTCTGTAAGAGTAACTTGCGTATCTCTTATAGATTTAGCTACAGTATTTATTAAGTTATTTAAACCATCTGAAATTTTAACCCATTCTCCAGAACGTCCAGAGCTATCAACTTGTTTATCAAAATTACCTTCTTCAACTAAAACTGTTAATTCGTTTACTGAATTAGAAAATTCTTTTAATAAGCTTTGTACATCTCCAAAAGATTTACTTATAACAGCTTTCTCACCAAGTAATTTCTTAACTGGTTTATCAAAGTTACCTTCGTTTAGACCTTGTAAATTATCTATTAGGTCAAATACATCGTCAAGTAATTCTTTGATTGTACTATTTATTGCTACTACCATTTGTTTATAATCACCAGTATAATTATTTTCGTTTATAGCAAAATTAGATAAATTACCTTTTTGAAGATTAGCTGATAATTGATGAATATCTCCTATTATTTCAACAAAGTTATATGCCATATCGTTAACTGCGTTTGCAACATCTCCAACTTCATCATTAGTTTCAGAAATTATACTAACTTGCATATTCCCATTCGCAACCTCAAGAGTATTACTTCTAAGTGAATTTAAAGATTTTGTAATAGCAGTAGATATAATCGAATTTACAACCAGTTGTATTAAAATAGAGAGCAAGAATACCAAATTCATGAGGTTCATAATTGTGCTATTATAATTTTGAACAGACTCTGTATCTTCAATTATTTTATTTGCAGCATTTTGTGTTATTTGAGTTATTTGACTAGTTAAATTACCTCCTGTCACAGTAAGGTCAACGTCTATTTGAAGTGCTAAATCTGGGTTACCTGCCCTAAACGCATCTACAACTTGGTCAAATTGATTTTCATAAGTAGCTAAATTAGTTATAATATTATTAAGAATATTAATTTCTTCAGTTCTATCATAACCAAGATTATGTATGCTATTTAATTGAGTTAAGTATCCGCTACAAACATTGTTTGCTTCAACAAAACATGTGTCAATTTTACTTGTCATTTCGTTGCTTAGGTTACCAGTGTAAATAAGATTATTAGCGTTTAATCTTACGTTACCATAAGCCTCCACCATTTTAACACTATCTGTTAAAATATCCTCGTTTATACTGATAACTTCAAAGTACCTGTTATTACACTCCTTCAAGGCTATAGATGTGATGAAATTAAAAACAAACATATTAGCAATAGTCCCAACTAAAACAATCCTAAATTTAGTTTTAATTTTAAAGTTATTTAAAAATTTCATACTTTTTTTAACACTCCCTTTATTAAAATATTTTTTATTTTTATTTACAATAACTATTATCATAAATAATAAATCATATATTATTATAACCTTAAATAGCTTTATAGTCAATAATTTTTCAAAATACATTTTTATTTTTTATTTTTTTGTAAATTTTTACTTAAATGTAAATTAATTTTAAACCAATTTATACAAGCCTTAGTTATGCCATATGTCTTGAACAACCTAGTGTTTTGTTAACATAATCCCAAATAAATTAAAATAAATTAAAATAAATTAAAATAAATAAATATTTTCTAAAATAAATTTAAAACTCTAAATTATTTATTAATTTATTTATTAATTACAACAAATTTACAAAAAAATAATGCACATCAAAATAAATTATGCTATAATAAATATTATTAAAAAATTTATTTAT
>JAWXUY010000258.1:0-2704 GCA_044425885.1 bacterium
TTATGATTGAGTTTAAAGTCACAACTGCTGACAGCACCAATTTAGATATTATTATAAATATAAAAAACGAAAGAAACACCACTGTTAGGACTGAAAAACGTATAGAATACTTAATAATGGAGCAACTGCTTACTTATGAAGAAGTAGAGATTTCGGAGGGCAATACTAGAAATAAAAATAATAAAGACATATACGTTTACTTGTTGAATTTAGACGAGAACAACATCGCATATAAACATATAGAAAAATTTATAGATGGTAGCGCAGAATACACTATACCATTACAAGAGATAGTAGGTTCTTGCTACTTAGATTTGGTAAAACCTATAGAAGATAAAGATATTAAAACAGCACTTGATATATGGACTAAGTTTTTGATAGCTCCAACTTATGATTTAATAGAGGATATAAACTTGTTAGAGATATCTAATATAGAGAAATCTCAACTTGAAAAAAATATTAAAAAAGCGTTACGAGAGCTGGACATAATAAGTAATACAAAAGAGAATATTTACTTATACGAAGAATATGAGAGAGACTTGGAAGAATTTAATAAAACTATATAATAAGTATCAACCAATATTTTAGGAGGTTTTTGTATGGCGACAAATAAGAATATAGAACATATTTCAACTCTTATGGAAAATAGGGATAAACTTGCAGTAGCGATAAAGAAGGACGTAGAATATATAGTAAAAGAAGAAACTTTAAACAGTATGAGGAAAGACTTTGATAAAAAACTAGAGATAATGCAAGATTATATAAAAAAGAATTATAACGTGTAGATTGGATAATAAGCGGAGTTATTTATAAATATGAATAAAACAAGAAAATACTTAACTATAAAACAAAAGAGATATGTAATTGCTATTGTTGTTGGTATAATGACATTAATATATTCTTTATTTTTTATTTATAATCAGACACAAAAGCAGTATATACAAGGTAATATATTAAACTTGCCATTTATAAAACTAGAAAATACTAATAACCCTAGATTTTACTCACCTTTTAAAAATCAAAGTATCGCTTCTATGTTTGTATATCGCTCACTTTTTTCTTATGATTACACTCTTGAAAATAATATTCAGCCTGATTTAGCAGACTCTTTTAAGATTTATGATGATGGCTTAATTTATACGATAGTGCTAAACGAAAATAATTACTGGTCTGATGGCGTGCTTATTACAGCCGAAGACGTTTTATTTACTATAAAAGCGGTGCTAAAAGACTCGGTAGAATATAGCTCAGATAGTGAATATATGTACTCAGTAGTGCTAAATTATATAAAAGGAGCGGAGGATTATAAGGATAACCTTTCAGATGAGATAGAGGGTATTACTATCAATGATAATATTATAACGATAGAGTTAACGCATAAATATAATACTTTTTTACCAGTTATATCACAACTAGTTATATTGCCATATCATATATTAAAAGACGAAGATTTAAATACACTTAGCGAAAACGATTTTTGGTTAAATCCAGTAGTTAGCGGTATGTATATGTTTAGCGAAGAAGTTAATGTAAAAAAACCTAATATAGAAGAACACTATTTCAGGCTTGTTCCTAATGAGTATTATACAGGAAAAAAATCATCTATCGAGGAAGTTAGGCTTCACTTAGAACACGAAGATAAGAAATTAGATTATTATATAACGAGTAATGTTTCAGAGATGATTAATTATGGCAACTCGTTGGACTATGCTAAATATAATTTAGATATGTTGTTGTATACGTTTTTTGTATTTAATATTAGTAGCGATGACGGAAATTATAATCAACAAATGGATAATGTAAAAGTACGTCAAGCTATTATAAGTGCACTAGATAGAGAAAAAATTTTATCGACTGTTTATTTAGGGGTTGGAGAGATAATTAATTCAGGGGTAGTAAACCATAACCCAGCTAATAATAGCTTTGAGCATGAGTATGACCCTGACAAATCTATACAGCTTTTGGAAGAAGCAAATTATGATTTTAGTAGACCTTTTGTTATAGCATACCAACATGAGGACTATCAAACAATGCATTTGCTATCTAGTGTGTCATCATACTTGGAGAAAGTTGGCTTAAAAGTAGAGCTTTTGAATACGTCTACAGAAAAAGAGATGTATTTTGATAAAAACTATGATATGATACTACAAGACTACTCGGCGTTTAACGAGAATGCATGGTATAGTAAATATGATAAAGCAAATATATATCATATAAATTTATTTAGTCTAGATAACGATTTTGAAGGATTATTTTCACAGCTAAGGGAGAGTAAGACTCCAGAAGAAAGAACAAATACTTTAAAGCTTTTACAGAATTTAGAGCAAGAGAAATTATATATTTTGCCGATGTACTCTTTAAATAAAGTGACTTTTATTAATACAACAAGAGTTAACTTGCCAGATAATATAAAACTAGGTAATTCATCTTATAGGTATGATATAAAGGTTGAGGATTGGTCTATTAATAGGAATTAATAATAAAATATTAAAATAAGTACTTGGTATTACTAAATAAAATAATCAAGTACTTGTTTTTTGTTTATTATTAAATAAAATTTTATCTGAATCTAGTAAGGATATCAGCTAATTTTACGTCTTTGGTAGCCTGTCCAACAGAATTAAATTTCCACTCATCATTATTTTTGTATATTTCACCTGCTATTAAACAAGTCATATCTGTATAATCCTCTGTAAGCTCGAAT
>JAWXUY010000259.1:0-2695 GCA_044425885.1 bacterium
AAGTTTAGAAACATTAAAAAAATTAGTTAAAGTACACTTGTATGTGCGTATAATAAATTTAGAATAGCTAAGATGAAGTATAAAAAGGCTAAAAAAATAAAGAAATTTGCTCATTTACGTTCTCTGTAATAGATTTTATTTGATATCAATTCATTTAGGCGCTCCACAAATAATTTAATATTTGACAATTTTTAAAACATATGTTAATATTATGTTAAAAATATTAAATATATTACCAAATATATTAAGACAGAAAGGGAATTTTTTTATGAAATACAGATTAACGAACAACAAGACTTTAGCTTTAGCTTTAGCTATGATAATTTCAGCTCAAGTTGTACCAGCTTACAGTTTTAGTCAAGATTCTAATCAAGCTCAACAAGTAAGTACATATAATACAAGCACAATTAATAATACTACAGGAATAAATACTCTTGCTAATCCTACTCAACAAGAAATAGCGAAAATGTATAACGACTTAAATATAGGTAGTGATACTACAATGACATTTGCAACTAACCCAGATTTTACAAATGGTACATATGGCAAATTATCTGAGGAATCTTTACAAGATGCTCTTAATGTATTTAACTATATTAGATATGTAGTAGGAGTACCTAGTGATGTCCAATTGAGCGATGAAAATAATAATAAGTCGCAAGCTGCCGCTTTTGTATTAGCTTCTTATGGAGGGACTATAACACATTATTTATCTGATTTGAAAAACTCAGATAATTCTATATATATTCCACCTAATATGTCTAATGATGATTATCAATTAGCAGTAGAGGGCGCAAAAGATTCAAATATTTCAGCAGGTACTTTTAGAAATACATTAAAAAGTTCATTAATATCTGGTTGGATGTCAGATTCTGATGATAATAACATTGGCGCTGTTGGGCATAGAATAAATATGCTAACACCAACTCTTAAATATACAGGATTTGGATATGGTTATAATAGTAGTTCAACTTATAAAAATTATGCAACTAATTATGTTTTAGATGATAGTACTTCAGCTACTACAGATATTAAAAGTATAGCTTGGCCAGCTATAAATACACCCGTTGATTTATTTGCAAATAACGATCCTTGGTCATATTTTGCTGTGACGAATACTTATCCTTATTATTCTTATAATGGCATAGTAGGGACTTCTACTATAGATGTTAATGATGTTAAAGTAGTTTTAGAAAAATTAAATAATGATGGATCTGTTGAGGATACTTGGGAATTTGATTCAGATAATAAAAGTTTAAGCTATAGTTCTAGTAGAGATGGATTAAAGTATTTTAATACAAGTACAACTGGTTTAATGTCATGTGGTCATGGTCTTATATTCCGACCAGACGGCGTAACTTATTCAGATGGAGATGTATTTAAGGTTACAATTACTAAATTATCTACAGGTGTTCTAATAGATGAGTATAAAGTTAATTTCTTTGACGTAACTAAAGTAGGAGATGAAGAATCAACTACTGAAACAGTGTCAACTACTGAATCGACTACTGAATCGACTACTGAATCAACATCTGAGACCTCATCTGAAGAAGATACATCTGAGACCTCATCTGAAGAAGATACGTCTGAGACATCGTCTGAAGCTACGTCTGAGACATCAACTCAAACCACTACTGAGTCAACTACTCAAACCACTACTGAGTCAACTACTCAAACCACTACTGAGTCAACTACTCAAACCTCAACTGAGTCAACTACTCAAACCTCAACTGAGTCAACTACTCAAACTACTACAAAAGCGCAATCGAGTTCAAGTAGCGGTTCAAGCTCAAGTGGCAGTGTGAGTTTAGGTTCAGTGGGTAATTCAAGCTCAAGTAATTTATTAACTACAACTACTACTCAAGCTCCTACAACTGAAATAAGCACAGAAAGCACAACTACAAACAATATAATTAATACAAGTACTATAGAAGTAGTAGAAGAAGTAGAAGAATTAGTAGAAGAAAAAGATGCAAGTACAATTCTTAAATTTAAACCGAAAGATACTTCTACTCCTACTACAAGTACACAAATTTATTTCACAGATATTAGCAATGATAACTGGTCTAAAGATGCTATAAGTTTCTGCCTTGAACAAGGTTATTTCAATGGGATATACGTAAATGTAAGCGAAAAAGAGGTTGAAGAAGAAACAGAATTCGGAATTGACGAAAAATCTACACGTTTAGAAATAGTAAGAGTTCTTGCTAACATGGTAGAAAATATAAGCGACTTTACTTATGAAGATGAATTTGATGACGTGGATTTAGATTTAGAAGGTTCAAATGCAATAGCTTGGGCTGTTAGTAAAGAAATAACTAATGGCACAGACACAAGAGAATTCTCACCAAATGCCAATGTAGAGCGTCAGCAAATGGCAGTATTCTTTGATAGATTTGTAACTAGCTTAGGTGTGGAATTGCCAATAGTAAATAGTACTCCAATTACTTTTGTAGATGATACAAGTATATATGACTATGCAAGAGAAAGCATAACTAAATTACACCAATTAGGCATAATGAATGGTAATTCAGATGGTTCTTTTAATCCTCAAGGCAATATAACAAGAGCGGAATTTGCTACTATGGTAGAAAATTTTGTAAACTTATTAGCAGAATCAGAATAAAAACAAAAAACTTTTAATGTACCGATCCCCCCCCCCCCCCCAAAAAGTTAGATTTGAAATCTAATAAAT
>JAWXUY010000260.1:0-2692 GCA_044425885.1 bacterium
CTGATTTATTTAGCTGTTTTTATTTTTACAAAATTTAAGTTAAAATTTAAAGTAAGTTTAAGTTAGCAAATCTATAATATGACTATTAAATTAAATGTTTTGCTATTTATTATCTCAACTAGAAAGGAATTTTTTATGAAGTTTAGACATGAATTTAAACATAAAATTACTGTCGGCGAGTACATAACTATTCGTCAGCGTATAGAGGCTATTTGTAGACGTGATGCTAATACTGATGATGATGGCAATTATATTATTAGAAGTTTATACTTTGATAATTTTAATGACAAAGCTCTAAAAGAAAAAATAGACGGTGTTAATAAGCGTGAAAAGTTTAGAATTAGATATTATAATCACAACACGGATTTTATTAGGTTAGAAAAAAAATCTAAAATTAATTCTTTATGCTTAAAGCAAAGCTCTAAGATTAATAAGCATCAAGTTGCAGATATTATAAATGGTAATTACCAATTCTTACTTGACCCAAACAATGAATTGTTTACGGAGTTTTATAGTAAAATTAAGGGTGAATTCCTAAAGCCACGCACTATAGTAGACTATAGCAGAGAGGCTTTTATATATGATGCTGGCAATGTTCGTATTACTTTTGATAGTGATATAAGAACAGGAATAAGCTCTATTGATTTTTTAAATCCTTATAGTCCGACTATATCAATAGGTAGTTTTACTATATTAGAGGTTAAGTATGATGAGTTTATACCAAGCGTGATATTAGACGCAGTCCAGACTGGAGGGCAAAGCTCGAGTGCTTTTTCTAAGTACGCAGGCTGTAGAATGTATATATAAATAAAATAAAATAAAATAAAATAAAATAAAATAAAACAGGAGGATTTTTTATTATGACAACTTTTTCAGATGTATTTAAAAGTAGTTTTTTAGATAATATCACTGCTATATCTTTCTTTGATATGGCTATAGCGATATTTTTATCTTTTGCAGTAAGTATGTTTATTATGCTTATTTATAAAAAGACTTATAGAGGGGTTATGTACTCACAGTCTTTTTGTGTTTCTCTTATGGCAATGTCTTTAATTACGACTATACTTATATTAGCAGTTACAAGTAACGTTGTTTTATCACTTGGTATGGTAGGGGCGCTGTCGATTGTTAGATTTAGGACTGCTATAAAAGAGCCTTTAGATATAGCATTTTTGTTTTGGTCTATAGCGAATGGTATTATATTAGGCGCTGGATTTATCACGCTTGCTATATTTGGCTCTGTGGTAGTAGGTGTTTTACTCGTAGTATTTGTAAATCAAAAAGAAAAAGACGCTCCATATATATTAGTAATAAACTGTGCTAATCACAATAGTGAGAATAATGCACTAAGAATAGTTGACGAGCAATCTTTATTTAGTAATATTAAAGCTAAAACTGTTACAGATAGAGGAGTAGAAGTAACTCTTGAGTTACGCTTAGCAAACAAAAATACTAGCTTTATAAACGCAGTGAATGATGTACCTGGAGTACATAGTGCGATTTTAGTAACTTATAATGGAGAATATATGGGCTAAGGGAGTTGTTTTTTATGAACTATGCAAAAAAAGAACTTATTGATATTAATAGCAAAGAAAAAAAGTTAGGTATTATAACTCTTGGACTTGTTATTATAGCACTTATTGTCAGTGGTATTATATATATATATGCATCTAACAACGAGATTTCTTATATGCCGAAGGTAATGCAGTATGAGAGCGAGCTATTTGGAGATGAGATATTTTCTGTAAATATTATAGCAGATGATAGTACTTGGCAAAGCATTATGGACAATGCGATGCTTGAGGAGTATACGCCAGTTGATGTAGAAGTAAATGGAATATTGTATAAAAACGTAGGGTTTAGACCCAAAGGCAACTCTACTTTAATGAGAATTGCACAAGATAGTACGACAGATAGATTTAGTTTTAAAATAAAATTTGACGAGTATGTAACAGGTCAGACGTGTATGGGGCTAGATTTATTAATACTAAATAATGTAATGAATGATAATACTTATCTTAAAGATTATGTAGCTTATGATATTATGGATTATATAGAAGCAGACAGCCTTTTATATAACTATGCTAATATGAGTCTAAATGATGAGAATATAGGGCTTTACACTGCTCTTGAAGGTTATTCTAATAGTTTTTTATTAAGAACGTATGGGCATGCTAATGGTTATTTATATAAAGTAAATAGTAATAGTATGGACGTTGGGGAAGAAAAAACGAATAATAGAGCAGATAATAGTGATATTATAGATAGTGCAAGTAGTATAGTAGTTAGTAATATTCCAGATAGCGAAGTAGTATTACTTAACAACATGGTTTCTCCACAGCAAAGCAACAGACAGCAAGGAGAAATGCCACAAGGTGAAATTCCGCAAATGGGTCAAGAAATGCAAGGCGGTATGCCTATGGTTGAAGAAATAGAAACTACTACTGAAACTACTACAGAGGCTATTATAAACCCTAAAATAGAAATGCAACAAGGTGCTCAAGGCAATGATAGACAACAAAATCAAGGTGAACAAATGCAAGGCGAAATGCCTATGATGGGTCAACAAGAAGGCGTTCAAATGCAAGGTGATATGCCTATGATAGGTCAACAAGAAGGCATTCAAATGCAAGGTGATATGCCTATGATGGGTCAACAAGAAGGCGTTCAAATGCAAGGTGATATGCCTATG
>JAWXUY010000261.1:0-2678 GCA_044425885.1 bacterium
GCTTGTATTTTGTAATATTTGTATTATAATAAAATAAAATAAAATAGTATAAGGAGATGATTGAATGGGATATAGAGATGACTTTTTTAAGCATAACAAACCAGACTGGGGACAAAAATATAGATGCGTTGAATGTAAAAAGCTTTTCACAAAAGATAAGATAACAGTCGACCATAGGATACCACTTAGAAAAGGCGGGACAGACGACTTATGGAACTTGCAACCGATGTGTAGAAGCTGTAATAGTAGTAAGAGAGAACGCCAGACAAAAGCAGAAACTTTTACGAGCGTGGTAGGAGCTACTAAGTCGGGAGATTTAGGTAAACTAGCGGGGAGCGTGGCAAAGAGGAAAGTAAAAGACGCTTTAGGGATTAAATATAAGAGATAGTCGTAAAAATATATACATAAATAAAAAAACAAAAAAAAGCTTTGCTATTAAATAATCAAATAGCTAAAGCCTTTTTGGTTGTGGATTTATAAATAAAATTAAAATAAATTAAGGTTTTTTTCTAAAAATAAAAGATAATAATCCCATTCCGATAACACCAGCTCCAATACCCATTAATAAGTCTTTGTTAAAGCCAGAAGGCTTATTAAAAGTGCTTGCAATGTTTGCGAAGACATCGTCATTAGGTACGACATAGAGCATAGCAAAGAGATTATAAACGCTTTCGAGAGCTTCTAGCCTTGTAATTTCTTCTTGAGGGTAAAAATTGTCGTCTATTTTTATTACCCCATGAGACAAAGCAAGGGACACGTCATTTTTAGCCCACTCTGAAATATCTTCAAAATCTTGGAATATGCTAAGAGTGTCATCTACATTTTCAGGGTAAGTATAGCCAAGTTGTTCGCCTAAAACACGACCAACGAAAGAAACAAGAGTTTCTCTAGTTATTAAAATATCACCTCTGAAAGTATTATCTTGATAACCTTTTGTGATATTGCCATTTTCCGCTGCTGCTACTATGTTATGATAAGGATTAGAAGTATCGACGTCATCGAACTTAGAAACAAGAGTATTGTCTTGGACGAAGAATACTTTAACAAGAGAAGCGATAAAATCATATCTAGTCATTAGACCATCTGGATAGAAATTGTCATTGATTGTGCTAAAGAACTCTTTAGAAACCATGAACTTAACAATATGTTGTAGTTGGTCATCTAGGTGAGATATGTCATTTATAATAGTCTCGGTTACTTGAACTTGATAACTGCCAGCAGAAGTTGCTAAAAACTCTATAGTGTTGTTGCTGGCATTTACTTGCCCGCCCCAATTTAAGAACTCACCATTTATGTTAGCAATAATAGTAATATCTTCTGGATTGGTGATGTAGTTGGAGCTTTTATCAGAGTCATCAACATAGAAAGGAGTAGTTATGTATAGGGCTAAATCTGGAGTATTGGCATTAAACATTACATTATTTTTGTTGTATTTAAGGCTAAACTCTATAGTATTAGATTCTTCAAAATCTTGATAAGACTGTAAATCTTGGAAATACTTAAATTCTTCGGCAGTGCCATCATCGTCATCACCTTGTTGATTATTGTTATCTTCTGGAATATCTTCTGGAATATCTTCATCTAAATAAAGACCACTTGAAATATTATTTAAAGTATCATCATCATCATCACTATCGCTATCACTATTATTATTTAGAACATTTTCAGAGAGCTCATCTAGAATATCCTCAGCTATAATAATATCGTCAGTTATAATAATATCATCATCTTGAGAATTGTTAAAATTTTCAAATATATCTACTACATTTTGGACATCTAAAACAATATTTGTTCCAAGCTCATCGAATATAAAACGTATATAGCTATGATTTTTAAAGTCATCTACCATGTCACTAGTAATTACAAAATTTATAGTATCGTCTAGATTTAAATCCATAAGGGCGATATTAAGAGTATGCTCATGTTCTTTGTTAAGATTAATATCATAGTCTTTTATAAGATTTAATACATCGTCATAAAAGCCCGACATCTCGCCGAGTAGATTTTTGATTTTATCTTGACTAAGAGAAACTAAATTGTCTTTTGTCTCGATAGTTTCAATAGGCATATTGTCGTTGATGGTGTTTAAATAATTTTCTATTTCTTCTATGTCACGCTTATTTATTTCTAAATCTTCTAGAGATTCGACTGGATTATCCTCATCACTATCTAAATCAGATATAAGATTAAGCTTTTCTTCTAGATAATCATAAAAATCAGAACTAGAAGAAAAATTAGATATTTCGTCTTTGTCGAATTCGAGGAACTTTTCGGCAATGACGTTATAGGCAACTAGATTAGGGGCATCGAAAGGTTCACCATCTTGGAGTGGATTTATGAGACCTTTTTGTAGGAGAGATAATTTAGTAGTAAGCTCATCATTGGTAGGCACACTTAGTAGGTTAAATATATTTATTATTTGGGCATGGATAAGATTATAATTGTCTAAGATGCTTTGAAAATCATCTTGTTGTATATAAATATCATTTTTATTGACCTCTATTTGTAGAGGCTCACAAATTTCCAAGCTATTTAAAATAAAATCTTGAATAAGAGTTATATTTTGGGGGCTAGAAGAAGTTAATTGGATAGCATCTAATTGAGAAAGCTGTTGAGTTAGATAATCTATACGCTGTAAGGGAGTATTAAAATTGGTAAATAAATCAAGCTCATAATAG
>JAWXUY010000014.1:0-14913 GCA_044425885.1 bacterium
CATCTTCTTCATCTTCTTCATCTTCTTCATCTTCTTCATTTACTTCATCTTCATCTACTTCTTTATCATCTACTTCTACTTCATCTTCATTTACTTCTACTTCTTTATCATCTACTTCATCTTCATCTACTTCATCTTCATCTACTTCATCTTCTACTTCTTCATCTTCATTTACTTCTACTTCTTTATCATTTACTTCTACTTCTTCTACTTCATCTACTTCATCTTCATCTACTTCATCTTCATCTACTTCTTCTACTTCATCTAATACTCTTTCTAATTGAACAAATTCTTCGTGGAATACCAACTCATTTTTATTTATTATATTACTATCTGAAACAATTTTATTAGTATTATCACTCATTAAGCTTTTTAAATTAGTTGTATTGCCTAATATAGGTAGCTTTTGCACTTGTATACTAAGCTTATTTATCGTATCAACTTCTTCTATTGGGTCGAAAATATCTTGCATATTTGTAATTATAATAAGCTCGTCCGCATAAAAAATCTCTTTTTCGAATATGTCTGCAAAACTTCTAAGCGGTATATAAAACCTGTCATTTAAGATTTTAGGTTCTGCTTCTATATTTACTTCTTCTGCACTTATATTATCTATAACTGATATCATATTTGAGTTATTAGAAAAAATTAAAGCTTTATTATCTAACCTAACTGTCGCCTCTTGTGTGTCATTTGAATAACTAATATTTGCATTATAAGCAGTTTCTAGTAGTATAACTGGTATATAAATTTTTCCATTATAAATAATAGGAGTAGCAGTTGAGTCATTTTCATCTATAATAAACTGTTTTTCATTTATTATAGAAACTGGGCTATCAATCCCCAAAACTACTGAACTTTTTAGCCTGTCCTCAATTGTTAACTCCGAAGGTAAAGGCTCTATAGCTTGTATTTCCTGTTGTGAAACCTGAAATACTAATACAGTGCTTAACATCAAAAAATAAGCAATACTTATATTTAATACCATTTTGTTTTTCATATGTTACCCTCCAAATTTAATTTTTAATTTTTAATTTTTAATTTTTAATTTTTAATTTTTTTAATTTCTCTAGATTTTTAGATTTTTTTAAATATTTTTAAATTTTTTTGCTATATTTTAGTAATATTTTATAAAATATCTTTTTTTATAAACTTTATATATTATATATTAACATATTTTTTAAAAAATTTCAATCCAAATTTTATTTTTTACATAAATTTTAAATTATTTAACTATAGCTTGTTATATTTTGAATAAACTAACATAAATTATTAAAAATATAAAAATTAAGGAGTATTAATATCTGTATGAGCAAAAATACTGTTGTAAAAGGCTTTTTTATTCTAACATCTGCTAATATCATAACTCGTATACTTGGTTTTGTTTATCGTATATATATGTCTAACTTAATAGGCGCTGAAGGAATGGGACTTTACCAGCTTATAATGCCTATATATATGCTCGTTTGGAGCATTACTTCCTCTGGTTTCTCTACCACTATATCAAAGCTTATAGCCGAGGAAAACTCTAAAAAAAACTATTATAATATAAATAAAATATTAAAACTGTCTGTAATAACAAGCGGTGCTATCGCTGTATTAATGAGTATACTTGTGTTTTTTCTTGCTGAATTCATCGCAAACTCAATTCTTAACGACTCAAGAACTACTCTATCTCTTTATATTATGTGCTTATCTTTCCCTTTTATGTCAATAGGCTCATGTATTAGAGGTTATTTTCTTGGTCTTCAAAATACCATAATACCTGCTATTAGCCAAGTACTTGAGCAAGTAGCTAGAATGTCTTGTATATACTTCTTGTCATCTATTTTCATTTCACGTGGTATAGAATATGCCTGTGCTATAGGGGTAGTGGGTATGTGCGTTGGAGAGATTTTTTCGTTCTTGTACGTCTTGATGGTCTATAATAACATAAACATAGGTAAGTCTAATAATAAACCCAAAAACAACAAAACCACGCTTGAGATATACAAAATTATACTCCTAATGGCTACTCCTCTTACTGCCAACCGTGTGCTTAATTCTTTCTTAACTACGATTGAGAATATTTTAATACCTCAAAAACTTATTGAATTTGGCTATAATAATAGCGAAGCTATGAGCCTTTATGGTCAGCTTACAGGTATGTCTATGCCTCTAATAATGTTCCCAGCTTCTCTACTCACAGGTCTTGCTATAATAGTAGTGCCTGCTATATCTGAAGCAAAAGCATTAAATAAATTAAACTCTCTAGAAAACACTATAAATAAAAGCTTTTTATTTACAAACGTGATTGGCATTGGCTCTATGGGCTTATTTTTAACTTTCTGTGATGAACTCGGTCTTATTATTTACTCGCAAGATGATTTAGGTGAACAGCTCTTACTACTTGGCTTGCTATGCCCTTTATTATACACTCATATAACTTTTTCTGGTATATTAAATGGCTTAGGTGAGCAATTCTTAATATTCAAAAATAGTATCATATCATCTGTTATAAACATATTTTTTATATACTACATAACTCCTCAAGTAGGACTAATCGGATTTATAATCGGTTGGCTTTTAAGCCTCGTGAGTATAAACCTAGTATCTTATAGTAAACTTAAAAAAATATTAGAATTTAAACTAAATCTTTTTAATATTATAGCTATGCCCTTGGTAAGCATACTGATAAGTAGCCTCTTAACCAAAAACATATATAATATATTAATACTAAATTTAAATAATAGCATATTAAACTTAGTACTTGGAGTTGTTGTTTTGGGTCTGATATACCTATTACTACTTTTAAAATTTAAAATAATAAGAATTCAAGATTTTAAATTTTAAATTTTTAGTTTTTTTAAAAAATAGTTTGTATTTTTTTATTTATGTGTTATAATAAAATTAAAAATAGTTTTTTTTTAACATAGTACACTGGAGGAAAATAACTTATGAGTAGACTTTCAAATAACAGTTTTAGTATGAATAACAGTAATTCTTTTAGAATAAACTTCTTTACTAAAACAGTTTTGTTAGCTGGTATAATTGGCACAACTATATTTACTACAAGTTTTGCTTCTTTAGAAAATGGAGTTTCTGTTTACGCTTCACAAGTAGCAATACCTAGTAGTTCTAATATATACTTAGATACACAAAAATTAAATTTTGAGGCATACACTATTAATAACACCACATACTTAAAACTAAGAGACGTAGCTCAAGCTTTAAATAGCACTGATAAACAATTTGATGTAACTTGGGACAATGAAAAATCTGCTATTAACTTGGTTAGCAATACTCCTTATAATAGTATAGGCGGAGAGCTTTCTTATAACAATCTAGAAAATTTAGATAATCAAGATAATCAAGATAATCAAGTAGATATTACAAAAACAACATCTTTTCTATACAAAGACGATGTTTTAATAAATATAGACTCTTACATGATAAACCAAAACACTTACTTTAAAGTAAGAGATTTGGGTGACCTTTTAGGCTTTGAGGTAGAGTATGACGAAACTACAAAAGATATAATTTTAAACTTATAAAATAAAAAATAAAGCCATTAAATGGCTTTATTTTTTTATTTTTTCTTTTTTTATTTTTTCTTTGTCTCTATTTTATTCTTATACATTCGTTCATCTGCTAACTTAAATAAATCTGTCACTTTTATTGCACTACTTATTTCATGAGCATAAACTTGTCCAAATGCAAATTGAATTTTAAACCTATCTTCATTTTTGTTAAAATCATGTATGTAGACTTGAATTAAATCATAAAAATCATTTAACTCGTCTAAACTAATATTTGTAAAATAAATTATAAACTCGTCTCCACCATATCTACCAATAAAAGCTTTAGCTCTTATGTTCTCTTGAGCATTTATTAAGCTCTTTGCAAAAGAACTTATTAATAAATCTCCACAGTCATGACCTAGATTATCATTTACTTGCTTTAGATTATTTAAATCACATAGTATAAATAAAGAGTTTTCTCCTGCTAATGGCGTATCTAGTAATAACTCTTGACATTTAGCCCTGTTGTATACTCTTGTTGCAGGGTCTATATAGCTTTCTTTTACTTGTTCTCTTTGTTCTCTTATAACGCTTATGTATTTAACGCATTGAATTAATAAGCCTATTAGTATAAGTGATATCACTCCAAATATAAAAAACTGTAGTAAATTCAAGACCGTGGGCAAATATAAAAAATAACTCATAATTTCTGCTGATAATCTTTCTACAGAATAAAAAACAGTTTCACCAGCATATAATATCCTTGTTGAATGCCAGCCATTTTCCCTTGCTATATAAACTTCATTTTTTAAACTTTCCCAACTGTCTATTACACTAGAAAAAGTATTTGTCATCTTATCATCTGTTATTAGTATAAAATGATTAGTTTTTAGTAATTTATCAAGAATACTATCTACTTCGTCTATTAGTTTATCGCTATTCTCATACGTTACTTCCATTCTAACTATACGTTGTATTTTGGCATTAAGAGAAGTTGTATACTCTATAGAGTTAGAAATATCTTGTAAATTTTTCATTTGATTTGAAAAGTCAATGCCTATTATAACTAAAACAATTATAAAAAACAGCACAACGCTCCTAAATAACAACTCAGCATTTGAAATACCACTATTTGAGATGCCTTTTTTAGTCTTTTTATTATTATCCATTAATTAACACCTTATTTAACCTTTGGCTTTTAATAAATCTATTATTCAAATACTTCTTGTTCATATACTAATTTACCACTATTTAAATTATTAAATACTTCTTGTCCAAAGTCTATAACCTCATCTGTTATTATGCTCTTATTATTATAATTAGCATTTATATTATTTAAATGCACTACTCCAAAACCACCATCGCTAAGCCCTAATATCATATCTTTAGATTCATAAGTCCCTTCTAAAAACTGCTCTACTGATATTCTAACTGGTAGGGCAGTGTCTTTTGTAACTCCTGCGATAATATTAGGATTTTCCTCTGTCGTTTGGTCTATACTAAGACCCGTGGCATATACATTTTGACCCTCTTTACTAAGCTCTAAGCATACGTCATAAAGCCCCCAATTCGCCGATGAGCTAACGCTCCCCATAATAACACTTGCTCCTTGTTCTATAACTTTATAACTTGCCTCTCTTACTAAATCTATATCGCTATATGTGTTTGCAAACTCTATAATAAATTCAGCCTCTGGATTCACTGATAATACGCCTTGTCTAAACCCTGTCTCATACGCAAAGTTACCTACATCTTTGTAGTTACCTATATAACCAAATAAATTTTCATCTGGAAAAGCTTTAGCCATCATAGCTCCTAGAGTAAAGCAACCATCAGTAGACTCATATAATATACCTCTTACATTTTCACCCTCTCCAGCAGTATCTATGACTGTAAATTGCACATCTGGATACTCGCTAGATAAATTAGCAAAAGAAGTCGTGGCTTGCCAACCTAGTCCTATTATTAAGCTATAGCCCTCTACGCATAAGTCACGAGTTCCCTCTGTCCAAGTATACGTATCCACTGCTTCTAGATGAAAAGCATCTATGTCATACTCGTTAGAAAGCTCCAATAATTCGTTATATGCTTGTATAATAAACAAATTATTACCGACAAGCGTATCCGTAACAAGGGCTATTTTTACTTTATCACTTTGATTTTGAATATTATGATTTGCTGGATTTAAACTCTTTTTATATGTTCCAAATCCCACAATAAATACAATAACTGCTATTATTACTCCTATTATAGATACAATCTGCTTTTTTATAAACATCACTCCCCCTTTATTTTTATTTATTCTTATTTATTAAATTTATTAAATTATTTTTAAATTAAATACTTCTTTTCATAGTCCTCTGTAGAGATAGGTCTGGAGAACACGTAACCTTGACCCATCTTACAGCCTATCGCCTTTAATAGCTCTATCTGCTCGTCCGTCTCGATACCCTCACATATTAAACTCATTTTTAAATCATTCGCTAAATTAACTATATTTTTTAAAATTAAAATATCTTTGCTATAGTTTTCCTCATCGAATTCTATTACATCATCTAAAAAGCTCTTGTCTATTTTAAGCGTATCTACTTCAAGAGTTGAGAGTAAATGCAGTGAAGAATAATCTGTTCCAAAGTCATCTACTGATATTTTTAAATTATACGACTTTAGGCTATTTACAAACTCTTTTAGCGTTCTTTCGTTGTTCATAAATGCCGACTCTATTATCTCTAGCTCTATTAACTCAACTGGTATATTATACATATACACTAAATTCATAAATCTTTTAACAAAATCATCTTCATTTATGTGTATCCTTGAAACATTAATAGATATAGGATAAACTGGTAGAGAGTTATATAAACAATGCTTTATATACTGCATTACTTTTTCATATATTATAAAATCCAAATTAGAAATAAAACCATTTTTTTCAAATAACGGTATAAACTCGTCTGGATATATCATTCCTTCTGGAGTTACCCATCTTACTAAAGCCTCTGCTCCACAAATAGTATTTTCTTGTAGATTAAACTTGGGCTGTAAAAATAGAGTAAACTCGTTGTTGTCTACCGCATAAGAAGTACGTTCTTCTATAAAAAATTCTTTTTGTATTTGCTTCTCTATAGTCTTATCATAGAATGCTATTTCTTTACTATAATGACCTTTTATACTATTTTTTGCCATATTAGACCTATCTAATAAAATATTAAACTCTAAAGTCTTATCTATATCACATATACCAGTATAAATTTTAAGAGCATTAAAACAATAATTTCCATCTTTTAGCTTATTAAACTTTTCTTTTAACGATTTATACCTATCTGTTGAGAAATCATCTTCATCTTTTCTGAATATTATAGCGAACTTGTCATCATTTATTCTGCAAAACATTTCTTCGCCTATAAGTGACTCTTTTATTAATACCGCTATATTCTTTAATAAATTATTACCCATCTCAAAACCATATTTTGCGTTAATATCTTTAAAATGTAGAATATCTAGAGTCACTAAAACATGAGAATAAATGCTTTTTCTTATAACATCGTTATAATAACTAGATAACCCCTTTAGTGATAGAGTAGAAGTAAGTAAATCAAGACTTTCTAGTTGCTTAATATGGTCTTGGGTATCTTTGCCATATATTATATATACTTCTCTACCATCGTTTAGCACTAGCTCTATATTTTTTCTAACCCAATGTTTCCCACCTGCTTTAACGTACTTAGTGTTAATACTGTCTTGTATAGAAAACTCTCTAGTTTTTCCTATTAACTCGTAATAATAAGTGCAATCATTAATATGCGGTAATATGTCATCATATATGCTATTAAAATCTAATATCCTATGGTCAGTCTTATCAACTATGCAAATAGGCATACCTTCGCTATCGACTATCGCCTCTTTTATTTTGTTATTATCTAAGCTATCTCTTTCTATATTTTCTTTTTCTATTTTTAAATCCAGCATTTTTAACAAAACAGCCAGTTTACTCACGTCTTCTTCTAAAATCTCATCATCACTTTCCATTAAAAAATACATAAATAACCCCTTAATAGGTATATATTTTATAATATACCCATTAGGATTATCAAAATTATTATTTAAATTTTTTTGTGATATATTTAAATTACCTAAAATATCTTTTGCATTTTTTTTTGAAAAATAAATCTTATCCAAACACTCTTTAATAAATCGTTCTTCATGCGTGTTATTATTGTGATTATAGGCGGTGTATCTTAAAAAATTACTAAAAATTTTTTTGCTTATTTTATATACTAGTTCATCTTCTTTTTTATTATTTTCATAAATTACTATCGGCTCGAACATAGCTTCATCATAATTTTTTATATAAAAAATAAGTCTGCTCATATTATAAAACTTGCAAGCATCTATTAGTAAATCCTGCGCAGTAATTTCTAGATTTTCATCATCAAATAAAAATTTTTCTGCTATTTTAAATTCTGTATTACCTGTCATATCACTTATCCTTATCTCTTTTTTCTCATTTATCTTATCCTTTATAAATTATAAATTATAATTTATATTATTAATTAATTTTAGTGCCTTATTATTCTTAATAATTCTATCCTATTTTTTTCTACAGCCTCTACAGTTATTTTATATCCCTGTATGTCTATCATTTCTTCTTTCTCTGGAAATCTCCCTATAGACTCTATCACAAAGCCCCCTATAGAATCAAAATCCTCTGACCAAAACTCACTCCCTAACATTTCATTTACATCATCTATTTTAGTAGCTCCTTCTACTATAAATTCATTTTCTGTTAATTCTGTTATTTCGTCATGATGCTCGTCATACTCATCTGATATATCTCCTACTATTTCTTCTAAAATATCTTCAAGCGTTGCCATTCCAGAAGTTCCTCCGTATTCATCTAATATAATTGCCACTGGTATTCTTTTAGCTCGCATCTCCGAAAATAAACTTTTAAGACCTTTAGACTCATACGTAAAAAATGGCTTTCTCATATATTTTTTAAGCGTAAAATCATCATAATTTTTAATAAATAATAAATCTTTTAGTGCTATAATACCTACTATATTATCTATGTTTTCTTCATATACTGGCAATCTCGAAAAAGTTTCCTGCTTAAAAATTTCAAAAACTTCTTCATAAGTACTATTTATATTCAGAGCTACTATATCTGTTCTCGGTATCATAATATCTTCTGCATCTCTATTAGCAAAATCAAAAACATTGTTTATCATTTCATGTGCATCTACTTCTAAAACGCCTTCCTCATGACCTACATTAACCATTGTTATTAGCTCTGACTCTGTGATAGTAGGACCTTTTTCTTCTCTCCTAACTCCCAATATTCTTAAAAATACACCTGAAACCATATTTAAAACTACTATAAGCGGTCTAAATATAATCATACAAAATTTTACTGGCTTAACTACTATTAGTCCTATTTTTTCTGCATTTTTATTAGCATATGTTTTAGGCGTTATTTCTCCAAAAATAAGTACTATAAGCGTTAATATACCTGTTGCATAGGCTACTCCATTTTGCCCCCATTGTGCTATAGCAAGAGAAGTAGCCAAAGAAGATGCGCCTATATTTACTAAGTTATTTCCTATTAGAATAGCGCTTAATAAATTATCTGGGTCATTTAATACTTCTTGTATCAATGATGCATTTCTTACGTTATCATCTACCATATTTCTAAGTTTTATTTTATTAATCGACATAAGAGCCGTTTCTGTCATAGAGAAGCAAGATGATAAAACTATTAATCCTAATAAAATCATTACTTGAAATTCCATATTATTACTATTCTCTAAAACATCACCACTATTAATACTTGAACTTAAAACCAAAGTTTTTGTTTGTACTTCTTGTGTAACTAAATCACTAAACATAAAAAATATATTCTGCAAACGAGCAGGGTCCAACTAAAATCACACTCCTAAATTTTTAACTAATACTTTATTATAAAATTTTTTTAATTATAACATTTTTAAGTAGATATTGCAATATCCTAAAAAAGGTTATTTAAGACATTTTACTTGATTTTAAACTATTTTAAAATCTAAAAAAATAAATAATTAAGATTAAGTAATATTCAATAATATTACTTAGCTTTATAAATAATTAAAAACTACTTGATATTAAGTATTTTTTTTATAATAAATTAATTTTTATTCTTAAAAAAATATTTTAATAATCACATATTACATAAAAATTTTTTTAGATTATTTAACTTCTCTAATTTTCTTAATTTTTCTTTAGATTACTTTAGATTACTTTAGATTACTTTAGATTACTTTAGATTACTTTGGATTACTTTAAATTACTGATAACTTCTTATAACTTCTTATAACTTCTTATAACACCAAAATATTAAAATATATTATTGACATAATAATAAAACAATATTAATATAATAATATATTAATTAAATTTATTATTATATTAAATAAACTATAGGACTGGAGGGATTGATTTTACTTATGAGTAATATGCAAATGGCTTTTCGTTGGTACGGCAAAAATAACGATAGTATCTCACTATCTGATATTAAACAAATTCCAAGTGTTACTAGTATTGTATGGGCTTTACACCATAAACAAGCTGGGGAAATTTGGGAAAAATATGAAATTAGACAGGTTCAGCAACAGTTAACTCCTTATGGCTTCAACATGGACGTAGTAGAATCTTTAAATATACATGACGATATAAAAATAGGACTTCCTACTAGAGATTTATACATACAGAATTATATACAATCTATCAAAAACCTTAAAGAGTTCGGAGTTAAAGTAATTTGCTATAACTTTATGCCTATATTCGACTGGACAAGAACAGACTTATTTCACCCTCTAGAAGATGGCTCTACTGCCCTGTATTATCAAAAAGACAAAATACAAGATGACCCAAACGAGATGGCTAAATATATTCTTGAAAACCTAAACGGCATGACTTTTCCAGGTTGGGAGCCTGAAAGAATGGCTAAACTAGATGAGCTATTTTTGGCTTATAAACCAGTAACTAAAGAAAAACTTTGGGATAATTTAGAATACTTTTTAAAAGCTGTCATGCCTGTATGCCACGAGTGTGATATAAAAATGGCTATTCACCCTGACGACCCTCCTTGGGATATATTCGGTTTGCCTAGACTAATTGTAGATGATAACTCTATTAATAAATTTTTAAACCTTGTAGATGACCCTTATAATTGCCTAACTCTTTGCTCTGGTAGTCTTGGAGCAAACCCTAATAATAATATCGCCGAGATAATTCATAAATATTCTTCTCGAATTGCTTTTGCACATATTAGAAATATAAAGCATTATCCTAACGGCGATTTTTCGGAAGTATCTCATCGAGATTGTGATGGTGATGTTGGGATAATAAATATATTAAAAGCCTACCACCAATCGGAATTTAAGGGCTATATACGCCCAGACCATGGTAGACACATATGGGGAGAGAAATGTCGCCCCGGCTATGGCTTATACGATAGAGCACTTGGAATAATGTATATGCTAGGCGTTTGGGATTTACTAGATAAACAACAAAATTTAACTAATTAATAAAAATCTAATAAAAAATGCTTAATATATAATTTTGATATATTAAGCATTTTAATTATTTATTATTTATTATTTATTATTACATCATGCCCATTGGATTTTGTGGCATCATAGGCTCATCTGGCGTGTTATCTGCTACTACAGCCTCTGTTGTTAATACTGTAGAAGCTACGCTATTAGCGTTTAATAATGCACTTTTTGTAACTTTTGCTGGGTCTAATATCCCTGCATCTACCATATTTACAAATTCCTCTGTAAGAGCGTTAAAACCAAAGTTAACTTCTGTTTCTTTTACTTTATTCACTATTACAGAGCCTTCTAAGCCTGCATTATTTACTATTTGTCTTAAAGGAGCTTCTAAAGATTTAAGAATTATGCTTGCTCCTGTTTTTTCATCTCCTGTTAAGCTTTCTACCACTTTTGTTACTTCTGGTATACAGTGAATATAAGCTGAACCACCTCCGCTTATTATACCATCTTCTACTGCCGCTCTAGTAGCTGCTAAGGCGTCTTCCATTCTTAATTTCTTTTCTTTTAGCTCCATTTCTGTAGCAGCTCCTACTTTTATTACTGCTACTCCTCCAGCTAATTTTGCTAATCTTTCTTGTAATTTTTCTGTATCAAATTCCGAAGTAGAGTTTTCGATTTGGTCTTTAATATAATTAATTCTTCCGCTAATAGAAGTTTTATCACCAGCTCCATCTACTATTATAGTATTATCTTTGTCTACTTTAACAGTTTTTGCTTGTCCTAACATATCTAAGCTTACTTCTTTTATGTCATGCCCTAATTCATCTGATATAAAAGTACCTCCTGTTAATATAGCTATATCTTGAAGCATTTCTTTTCTTCTATCTCCAAAACCTGGTGCTTTTACTGCTACACAGTTAAAAGTTCCTCTTAATTTATTAACTATAAGAGTAGTTAAAGCTTCTCCTTCTATATCTTCTGCTATTATTAATAATCTAGCTCCTGTTTGAACTATTTCTTCTAATATAGGGAGTATATCTTGTATATTAGTAATTTTCTTATCCGTAATTAATATATATGGATTATCTAGCTCACATATCATCTTATCCATATCAGTTGCCATATAAGCCGATAAATAGCCTCTATCAAACTGCATACCTTCTACTAACTCAAGCTCAGTGAACATTGTTTTACTTTCTTCTACAGTTATTACCCCGTTATTAGATACTTTTTCCATTGCATCTGCTATCATAATTCCTACTTCTTCGTCCGCAGCTGAAATAGATGCTACTTTTGCTATATGATTTTTACCATCTACTACTTGGCTCATATCTGCTATTTTTTCTACTGCCACTTGTGTAGCTTTTTGCATACCTTTTCTAAGTATAATCGGATTTGCTCCTGCTGCTATATTTTTAAGTCCTTCTTGTATCATAGCTTGTGCTAATACAGTCGCTGTAGTAGTACCATCGCCAGCTACATCATTAGTCTTAGTTGCCACTTCTTTCACTAACTGTGCTCCCATATTTTCAAATATATCTTCTAGCTCTATTTCTTTCGCAATAGTAACACCATCGTTAGTAATAAGAGGCGTGCCGAACTTTTTATCTAAAACTACGTTTCTTCCTTTTGGTCCTAATGTAACTTTAACTGTGTCTGCTAGCTTATTAACACCTTCCTCAAGAGCTTTTCTTGCCTCAACGCCATACTTAATATCTTTTGCCATTTTTATATAATCCTCCGTTATTTTATTTTTATTTTTATTTTTATTTTTTTTTTTATTTTATTTTTTGCTTGTCCTACTTATTTTTTATCTAATTAATTTTTATTTTATTCTACTACAGCTAATATATCACTTTCTTTAACTATAACATATTCTTCGCCGTCGTATTTAACCTCTGTTCCTGAATATTTAGAGTATAATACCTTATCCCCTACTTTAACCTCCAATGGCACAACTTTACCATCTACTATTCCTCCAGGTCCTACTGCTAATATTTCTGCTTCTTGTGGTTTTTCTTTAGAACTAGATGTTAATATAATACCACCCTTCGTTTTTTCTTCTGCTTCTAAATGCTTTAATACTACTCTATCTGCTAACGGTCTGATATTCATAATTTTCCTCCATAAATAAATATTAATTATTTTTTTATTATTATATTTTAAATACTTATCCTACTACATATTTATATTATATTATATTTTATTATTATTATTACTAAATTATACCTGTTTAAACAAATAATATAACTAATTAAATAAATAATATAAAATAAGTTAAATTTTATTAGCACTCACTTCTTTCAAGTGCTAACAGCATTTTAATATATTTATATATATTATGCAACAACTATATAAACTTATATTAATTGATTTATAACCATTTACATCTTATTTACTCTATTTTTATAAGCTTTTCTTTTGTTTTCTTTGATTTACTATATTTTTTACATTTCTTTTTACGGCTCTTTTTCTAGCTTTTTTTCTTAATCTTTTTCTTAATCTTTTTCTTGATTTTTTTATTATTTTTTCTTCCTGTTTTATTACTACTATTTCTTCATGCTTATTTTTATTTTTATCTTTATCCTTAGCCTTATCCGACTTCTTATTACCCTTTTCTTTTACGCCTATTTTTTGACTTCTTGCGTAGTAAAATAAATATTGCTGTGCGTAACCCGCTAAATCTCCCCACTTATCTCTCGCAAATTTCTCTATTTTTTTTATAGACGTCTCTTTACCTTCAAAATAATAATGCTCCATCACTCTCTTTACCCATACATCAGTCGGGAATACGCTTCTTTTCTTCAGTGAAAATAGCAGTGTACAATCCGCTACTTTATTACCTACTCCCTTTACTTTCAAAAGCTCTTTCCTTGCTTCTTCCTCAGGTAATTCTATTAATTCATCTAGTATCAAATCACCATCTTTTATCTTGTTTATAGCGTCTACTATATATTTATCCCTAAATCCTGTCTTACACTCTCTAAAGTCTTCTTGTTTCAAGTCCTTTAGTTTATCTAAATCTGGAAATAAATAGTTATTTACCTCTATATCTTCATCTTGATATTCATCTTCATCTTCATTAATATCACTTAAAACCTTATCGCCATATCTCTCACATATGTTCCCTATAACTTTTTTTATCATCTCTATTCTATTATTTTGCGATATTATAAACGATATTAGGCATTCAAAAGGTTCTTGGTTTAGTATTCTTATACCTTCTGCAAACTCTATCGCTTCTTTAAGTATTTTATCTTCTTTGAGTTTTTCTTTTATATCCTTGTAATTAGTATTTAAGTCAAAGTATTCTATCCAAATATCCTCAAATTCTTCTCTACTACATGGATAAAACTCTATCATACTATCGTGTTGTATTATATTTAATACTCTCTTATACGCTACTATCTGGTAATGCTTATCTTCTATCTTTCTAAATCTAAAGCATTGCCCGCATTCCAATATATCTTCTATATTAAAATCTCTAAATTCACTCGTTTTAAACTTTACATAATTTATCAAAAACACTTTATTTTCTTTACAAAGATACTCCGTATAAACTGGTTTTCTTTGCTTTTTTAAATCATTAAAGTGAATTATCGTTTCCATAAACTATCCCTTCTTCCGTCAATATCAATCTTACTTTATTATCCGACTTAAATTTTACCTCTACTAAATTTTTACTTGTTAATAACTCTATTGCATCGTTATACTTTTTGGTCATGAGTTCTGACTTAGACTCAAATCTATAAGTATATACATCACCTCCACATAAATAAGATTGGTAAGCTCTATCAAATATAGTTTGTGTTATTTTGTTCATATTATATACATCTCCTCTTGAATTTTTAAATTTTTAAATTTTTTATTTTTATTATAAC
>JAWXUY010000262.1:0-2615 GCA_044425885.1 bacterium
GATATAATAAATTTAGTTTGTCAAACAGGGCAGTATAATCTTATTAGAGCTCTCAAGAGAAATGATATGATAACTGCTAGGATTATATTAAGCAAGTTTATAGAGCATATTATAAATCTAGTGCATTTACTAAACAAGGTCTATACGCCTTTTTATAAGTGGTCTTATAAGTCGTTTACTAAGCTTGATATTTTAGCGGGCTCATTATGTGATAGTATTAAAGAACTACAGGATTTAAATTTAAATATGGTTAAGAGTGAAGATGATATGAATAATCTAGAAAGTATTATAGAGGGCGTTGTAGGTAAGATTATAGAAAGTCTTAAAAGTCAAGGTTTTGTTGCCCCAAGTAATCCAAGCAATTATCTCGATGATTATCTAAACCAGATACTCACTATCAAAACTACAGAAGCAGATATTTTAGCTGAAAAAATAGAGATGGTTAAAAATATAGTTGTTCTTGAGTGGAATGCCTTCGACAAGGTTAATGGCGCTGATGGCAGGGCGGTTTGTCAAAACGATTATTATACTTTTAATATTATGCGTTCTAGTCAATTCTTATCTTGGACTAACGAGTTATTAAAAAGTTATTTAAATGATTTTAAAGAGGCTTTAAGTAGCGGTAGGAATTTAATAACTGAAAAATATGCCTTTATGATGAAAAGCACTGATTTTAGCAATTATAAGAATCTAGAGCAGTATTTACCTATCTTATATGATGAGCACAAAAATCTTATAGAAAAAATAGTAATTATACAGCTAGACCTTATGAAAGATTTACAGCTCAATTATCCGAAGTTAGTAAGCAATGGCAGGACTCTTAATGCTATTGATGACACTCTCTATGATACTTCTTATGAGACGTATCTAAGAGGTGAGCTTTCTACTTACAGTTTGAAGACTGTTAAGTTATATCATGAATATATAAACAAAAACAAGTTGAATGATATTAATATAGCTAAGTTATGTCTTGAAAATACTGCAAGATTATACGGTCATAAAAATCTAGAGTCAGCGGAGAAAAGTCTAGCTGAGCAGTCACTCTAGTTAATAATAATTAAACGTCATGAGTATTAATTAACAACGATATATTTTGAGTATTTATTTGATTTATATTATTATTAGTTAACTTATGACTTTTTTTTATTACTATTTTGAAAATTAATTTCAAAAGCGTTAAATCTTTTAGAATTATATTTAACTTATTTAAATGTCAAGGTTCATAATCTATATAAACTTAATTTTCAGAAATATTAAAAAAACAATTGAACTTATCAATAACATTAGTTATAATCTTATCGTAAATTTAATTATGTTATTTATAAGCTTTATACTCTACTATCATAAATTAACGCTTAATAATAATTAATAATTTTAAATAATAATAAAAAAAAACTCTACAAAATGAAAAAACTCTACAAAAACTCTACGTTTATTATTTCATTATTTATTATTCATAATTAAATTTATTTGAACATATTGTATGTTTATTAATCTAATATATTATAGAAAGTGGTGATTATCAAAAAAATACACAAGTTTAATAAATATTTTATATAGTTTTATTTATCTTTATATATTTTTTATTAACAATTAATTAATTATATGGGAGGTTTTTTTATGGAAAAACTATATAACTTGGAACGGTTGAGGCAAAATAAAATTATAGCTCTTTGGTTAAGTTTTATTTTGCTTATGCATGGGATTAGTCCTTCGATATTAATATGGGCTAATAATGGTAATGGTCAAGATTATTATGTAGATGAGTTTAGTGATATTCAAGTCGATAATGATTTTAATTTTAATTTTAATAACAATGATGATTTAGTAATAGGGACTGAACCTCCCCAAGATGAAGAAATCAATACAGAGCAAGAACAAAATGAAACTCAACCAAATGATACAACCGAAGATGGTTTAGAAGATGATTTAGATTTAAATTTAGAACAAGAATTTTTAGATGATGAATTGCTAGATTTAGATGATGTCTCAGATAACACTAGTGATAATCTTCAAGAAGATTTAAATGCTGATATTTTAGAGGATTTAAAACAAGAAGATGATTTACTTAATAATTATGACTCCAGCAGTCATAACGATGCTTATTCAGAATATCTTCCTGCCTATGAAATGATGAATTCACCTTTACTTAATAATTATAATTCAGGTATAGCTATGATTAATAGTCCTGATGTAGGTATAGGGACTGACTATCTTCCTCTTAGTGATTTTTATATTGAGCTAAAATTTGAGGGTGAAGATGAAACCCTAACAAGTGAGGAAGATGGAATACAAAATTATGTTAAGTATAGGTCTAGCTCTACAGAAGTAATTGACATTTTAATAGATGCTGAGGCTGATATTACTATCAAGTTAAAGGAATTTGATGGAGAAAAACTTGAGAAAAGCTATCAAGGGCTTGTATTTTCTGAAAATGTTAAGTCGGTTACTTTTAATGATGTTTATATGGAGCGTAAGTACGATTCATCTATATCTAGTATAACGTTAAATGATAGCAATACCAAATTGAATTTAAATAATACAACTATTAAGGTTTGGAGCTATGGAACTATCGCCACTGCTATTGTAAATTACAAGGCTAGTAACACTAATGG
>JAWXUY010000015.1:0-14659 GCA_044425885.1 bacterium
TTTATCAATAGCTTTTTTTTGCTTTTTACTATTACTATATTATTTTTTATTATATTACTTTATATTTATAAATCTCATTAGGCTCTAATATTATATCCTCTACTTGTATACTATTTTCTCCTACGTTAATCATAACAAAGTTGTACTTATACGGAAAATCTTTAGAGTAAGCCTCTATTATATCTGTATCTAAATTCAAAAAAAATCTAAAATCTAAACCCGCAAATAAGTCTTGACATATAATACTATCTTGAACTACCCCGCAATGTGTATATATATTTACGTTTGTATCTTCTAACTCACCTATCTCATTTTTTATAAATATATTTCTAATATAAATATCTTCCCTGTTATCTATGCAAATAATATACGTCATATCATCTATATCTTTATGTTCTAGCTCATTTTTATCTAGTTTTATATTGCCTCGCTCAAAGTGATTTACCTTTGTACCTTCTGGCATTTTAACTGCTTTTTTAAATAGCTTCTCAAAGTAAGATGTTTTATCTGGAAAAGTTTCACATAAAATCTCTTTTGTTTCATAATCACTCATAAAGCATTCATCTATTTGACAATGATATACACTTGAAGTTGTTTCTATAGTTAAATATTCTTGTTTTAATATCAATCCTGTTATTAGAGATGTGCGTATCATTTGACCATTATAACATTTAGGTCTTTCAAATACATTTCCCCATGCTATAATTCCACATTCATATTTAGACAATGCCCAATTTTTAATTATACAATTTTTATGTTTTATTAAAAAAACCTCCTTCAAATATGATTTAACATAATTTAACATAATTTAACATAATTCTAAACAATACCAAGTAATATAATATCATATATTTTTTTATTAATCAATAGCTTTTCTTGTCATATTTACCCTTATATAACTCTTTATTTATATTTATAAAATTCATTTGGCTTTAGCGTTGTATGCTCTACCTCTACACTTAAATTTCCTATATTAAGCACCACAAAATTATATTTATTTGGAAAGCTTTTGCTATAAGCTTCTATTCTCATAAAATAAACATAAAACCTATAATCTAAACCATTAGTATAATCTTGACATAATGCAGTATCGGTGAACATACCATAATGTGGGTGTATCACTGCTGTTGAATTTTCTAGCTCACCAAACTCATTTTTTATAAATATAGCTCTTGCAAAAATATCTTTACGCCAGTCTATACAAACAATATACGTCATATTTTCTATTTCTTCATGATTTATTTCGCTTTTATCTAATTCTATATTATCACGCTCAAAGTGATTTGCTTTTGTGCCCTCTGGCAATTCAATAGCATCTTTAAATAAATCCTCAAAATAATCTTTTTTGTCTTCAAACATTTCACATAAAACTTCTTTAGTCTTGTAATCAGAAGTGTCACAATCTTTCAAATAGCAATGATATACACTATTTCTTGTCTTTACAACTATGCACTCATCTTGCAAATCAAACTCTCTCACTACGGTTGTATGAATCATCGTTCCATTACAAAATCTGGGATTTTCAAATACATTTCCCCATACTATAATCCCAAAATCGTTTCCAAACTCACCTTTAGTTAAAACCCACCTTTTAAATATATAAGCTGGCAAGTTTGTTTCATCTTCCATTAGAACAACACCCTTTCTCTTTCTTATAAACAAAACTATAATTTTTAAGGGTATGCTTCTGTTTCGCACACCCTAAAAAATTATTTGATTTTATTGATTTTATTAATTTTATTTAAAATAATCCTATCCTTCGATTATATCATCTGCTTTGCCATCGCCTTCAGCACTTCCACCTTGTTGATTCATTATGTCTGACATATCCATGCCTTCCATTCCACCAGCTTCTTGAGCTTGAGCATAAAGCTTAGTAGAGAATTCATTAATATGAGTTGAGAAAGCTTCGATTGCTGTTTTTAAAGTTTGAGTATCTGTTTCGCTCATAGTTTCTGGAATCATAGGCTCAGATACTGCTTTTAAATTATCTATTTCTTTTTGAAGTGCCTCTTTGTCTTCTTCTGCAACTTTATCTTCTACATCTTTAAGAACTTTTTCACCTTGGAAGATTAAGCTTTCGCATTCGTTTTTGGCATCAACTGCTTCTGCTCGTTTAGCATCTGCTTCTGCATATTGTTCAGCTTCTTTCATAGCTTTTTCTACTTCGTCATCACTAAGATTTGTGCTAGAAGTAATAGTAATTTTTTGTTCTTTGTCTGTTCCTAAATCTTTAGCAGAAACAGTCGTGATACCATTGGCATCTATGTCAAAAGTAACTTCGATTTTAGGTATTCCACGTGGAGCTGGAGCTATACCATCTAATCTAAATTGCCCTAACTCTTTGTTGTCATTAGCCATAGGTCTTTCGCCTTGAACTATTCTTATATCAACTGAAGTTTGTTGATCTGCATAAGTTGTAAAAGTTTCTTTTTTGTTTGTAGGTATAGTAGTATTTCTAGGTATTAATACAGTTGATTTACCTCCTGCCGTCTCGATACCTAAAGATAAAGGAGTAACATCAAGTAATAATATACCGCCTGCACCTTCATCTCCTGCAAGTTTACCACCTTGAATAGAAGCTCCTAAAGCAACACATTCGTCTGGATTAATACCTTTGAATGGATCTTTACCAGTAATTTTTTTAACTTCTTCTTGTACTGCTGGTATTCTAGTAGAACCACCTACCAATAAAACTTTAGTAAGCTCACTTGCTGAAAGTCCAGCGTCTTTTAAAGCATTTCTTACTGGCTCAACTGTAGCTTGAACTAGGCTATGAGTAAGCTCTTCAAATTTAGCACGTGATAAAGTCATGTCTATGTGCTTAGGACCATCTGCCCCAACAGTAACATAAGGTAAATTAATATTAGTAGTAGTAGCTGTAGATAATTCTTTTTTAGCTTTTTCAGCTGACTCTTTTACTCTTTGCATAGCCATTTTATCTTGTTTAAGGTCTATGCCATCTGTTTTGTTAAACTCGTCTACTATAAAATCAATAATTTTTTCATCAAAGTCATCTCCACCAAGATGGTTATTACCATTTGTTGCTAAAACTTCGATTACTCCATCTCCGATTTCTATAATAGATACGTCAAATGTACCACCACCTAAGTCATATACCATTATAGTTTGCTCTTCTTCGTTGTCTATCCCGTAAGCCACTGCCGCCGCTGTAGGCTCATTTATAATACGTTCTACTTCAAGACCTGCTATTTTTCCAGCATCTTTAGTAGCTTGACGTTGACTATCTGAGAAATAAGCTGGCACTGTGATAACTGCCTTAGTAACTGTCTCACCTAAATAGCTTTCTGCATCTTTTTTAAGTTTTTGTAAAATCATAGCTGAAATTTCTTGTGGCGAGTACTTTTTATCATCGTTTTCAAACTTATAATCAGTCCCCATATGTCTCTTAATAGAAATAACTGTCCCATCTACATTAGTAACTGCTTGTCGTTTAGCTGTTTCCCCTACAAGTCTTTCACCTGTTTTAGTAAAACCTAAAATAGATGGAGTAGTTCTAGCACCTTCAGTGTTAGCTATAACAACTGGTTGACCGCCTTCCATAACCGCTACACAAGAATTAGTTGTACCTAAATCAATACCTATAATTTTTGACATTTTTAATATCCTCCTAAATAATATATATATTTTTTTTTATTTTTATTTTATTTTTTTATTTTTTTTATTTTAGTTAGCAACTTTAACCATACTCGGTCTTATAACTTTTCCATTTAAGATATAACCTTTTTGTAAAACTTCCGCTACCACGTTTGCTCCAAGAGTTTCATCTTCTATATGCATTACTGCATTGTGTATATTGGGGTCGAATTCCTCTCCAACTCCCACTACTTCCTCAACTCCAACACCTTCAAAAACTTCCAAAAACTGATTAAATATCATATCTAGTCCTTTATACATATTAGAAGATTTCTCCTCCTCACTAGTAGATATCATAGCTCTTTCAAAGTTATCTAGTATTGGTAAAAATTTCTCTATCGAGTCTCTTGTACCATTCTCATACATAGATGCTTTCTCAACAAGCGTTCTCTTTCTAAAATTGTCAAATTCAGCCATACTACGTTGTAGCTTATCTAAGTGGTCTCTATTAGCAATCTCTACTTTTTCAAGTTCTTCTTGTAATAGCTCAAGCTCTGTCTTAGGCTCTTGATTTTCTTGGTTTTCTTGGTTAGAAAAATCTTGTTCGCCTTCTTCTAAGTTATTATTATTATTACTATTCATTTTAGTATAAATAAATCCTTTCTTTAATATTTTTTTTTAATTCTTATATTTAACTATCGGGGAATTTTTTGGATATAATATCATTTATATTTTTTATTATCCCCTCTAAAATACTTACTGTTTTTGCGTAATCCATTCTAGTAGGAGCTATTATCCCAATCGAGCCTTTAGCACCTGCTATAGTATACTCTGTCTTTACTATACTACATTCTTTAAAAGCCTCTATATGATGCTCATCACCTATTAAAATCTGTATATTAGAGCAGTTATTACTCTTTTGTAAAATACTCTGCTGTTCTAGTATATTAGTAAGTATTTCCTTTTCTTCTAAATTACTAAATATAGACTTGGCTTTCTCGATAGTATTAAACTCTTTAAACTCTAAAATATTATTTATACCGCTTGTAAAAAACTTTGTGTCATTCTCTTGCTCAAGTGATATAACTGACTGTTCCAAAATGCTACTTATAATTTTATTATTATTAGTACTTAAACTAACCTCTTTATTATTATTATTTAATATTAAGTTAAGCTCTTGATTTATATTTATAAAATCATTACTAGATAATACGTTATTATTTGAATAAGGCATCTCAAAGTTTTTTATAACTTTATTCTCTGTCACAAGAGTAACTAAAAAAGCTTTATCGTCAAACGGCATAATATTTATATGCTTAATCTTATCTTTCTCTACTTGAGGCTTACTCACTACTGTAGCATAATTCGTAAGTAAAGATAACGCCTTAGCTGTTTCTTCCATTAAAAAATCTATTTGATTAATATTAGTAGTTACTATATTTTGCAAAAAAGCTTTTTCTTCATCTGTAAGCTCACGCTGTGTCATAAATTTATCCACATAAAGGCGATAACCTTTATCCGAGGGCACTCGCCCAGAAGAAGTATGGAGCTGTTCTATTAGACCTAAATCCTCAAGGTCGCTCATTTCATTTCTAATAGTAGCACTACTAACTCCGAGATTGTATTTTTTTGCTATAGTTCTAGAGCCAACAGGTTCACCAATAGAAATATAGTCTGTAATAATAGCTTCTAAAATTTTAATTTTTCTATCATTTAGCTCCATAAAATACACCTCCGTTTTTATTAGCACTCACTTACAAGGAGTGCTAACATGTTTGTATGATAACATAGACTTAATAATTTGTCAAGTATTTTTTTAAATTTTTTTTTGTTTAATTATTAAAACGTTTAAATTTTCAAATTAATCTTAATAAATATCTTAATAACTATTATAGTCAACAATAAAAAAGATATCCTAATAAATTTTAAATTATAAAATCATTTGACGAAAAACATTTAAAAATAGGTAATAAAGAGAGTAGTTACCAATAATAATATAACTCTCTAAACAATAATAAAATAACACGATAAATAAAATTTTTTAAAAAAATTAAAAAAAGTTGTTGACAAATTTAAAAGTTGGTAATATAATACATATATAAAATATGACGAAGACGTTATGTGGTTAAAAAAATAGAATTAATTAATTTTGTTAATTGGTTTTGTTTGGCTCATAACGTCTTTTTGATTTATTTTATTATTTTATTATTTTATTTTACACAAAGAGGTGTACTTGTATTTTATATATAATGCGCCTTTTTTGTATTTTTAAAATAAAAAAACTTAAATAAAAATTTAGAGGATTTGAATTAAGAGGAGGGTTAAGACTATGTTTTCAGCAGCAGATACTATTTGGGTTTTACTAGGAACTGTACTCGTATTTTTTATGCAGGCGGGCTTTGCGATGGTAGAAACTGGTTTTACTAGAGCAAAAAATTCAGGAAATATTATTATGAAAAACTTAATGGATTTTTCACTTGGTAGCTTAGTATTTTGGTTTATTGGCTACGGGATAATGTTTGGGGGCGATGGACCTCTAATAGGAGATTTAGACTTTTTTATACAGAGAAATTATGACTCTAATATTCCTACTTTCGTATTTGTTATATTTCAGACTGTTTTTTGTGCCACTGCTTCAACTATTTTATCTGGAGCTATGGCAGAGCGTACTAAGTTTTCTTCTTACTGCGTTTGTAGTGGAATATTAAGTGCTTTTATATACCCAGTTTCTGGTCACTGGATTTGGGGTGGCGGCTGGTTAGCTGAATTAGGCTTCCATGACTTTGCTGGCTCTACTACTGTACATATGGTCGGAGGAGTATGTGCTATAATAGGAGCAAAAATATTAGGACCTCGTATAGGTAAATTTGATAAAGATAATAATCCTGTAGCCATACCTGGACATAGCTTAACACTTGGAGCTTTAGGTGTATTTATACTATGGTTTAGCTGGTTTGGTTTTAATGGAGCTTCTTCTCTTGGTATATCATCAGACGAAGATATTTTATTAGTAGCTAATATATTTATGACTACTAATATAGCGGCAGTTACTGCTACTATGTGTGTCATGATAGTTACTTGGGTTTTATACAAAAAGCCAGACGTATCTATGACTTTAAATGCCTCTCTGGCTGGACTTGTGGCTATCACGGCTGGCTGTGATATAGTATCACCTTTTGGAGCATTTTGTATAGGAATTGTAGCAGGTTTTGTGCTTATATTCGGAGTACTATTCGTTGAAAAAACACTCAAAATAGATGACCCAGTCGGGGCTATTCCAGTTCATGGTATGTGCGGAGCTATCGGGACTATTCTGGTTGGAGTATTTGCACTTGAAGGCGGTTTATTATATGGCGGTGGCTTTTCACTTTTAGGTGTTCAAATACTAGGAGTTGTAGCAGTTATAGCTTGGGTTAGTATTACTATTACAATAGTATTTTTAGCAGTAAAAAGCGTGATGGGACTTAGAGTAAGCGAAGAAGAAGAAGTGGTGGGACTTGATATAAAAGAACATGGTTTAGAGAGCAGTTATGCTGACTTCTTACAAGTTTCTAGTAGCTTAAATAACACTTCTTCTAGCACTAGCACTACGAACATAACTAAAGAAATATCTGTTCCAGTTACTAATAATTCAACTCAAGACTCAGAGATTAAAAAGATAGTTATTATAACTAAAGAAGCTAAATTCGAGATGCTAAAAAGTGTTTTAGATAACTTAGGTATCACAGGTATGACTGTAACTAAAATATTAGGCTACGGAATGCAAAAAGGTGATACTAATTTCTATAGAGGTACAGCAGTTGAAACTAAGTTACTACCTAAAGTAAAAGTAGAAGTAGTTGTTTGTAATATGCCTATAGATAGCCTTATTCAAGCCGTTAGGAATACGCTTTTCACTGGTAATATCGGCGATGGAAAGATATTTGTATATGATGTATGCAATGTAGTAAAAATACGAACTGGTGAAGAAGGCGTTCAAGCTTTACTAGACGAGGAGTAAATAAATTAAAAATTAAAAAATAAAAAATACTAAATTAAAATAATTAATAATTTAGTATTTTTTATTTTGTTTATATATAAAATTTATATAATTAAATTATATTGATTTGACACATCTTCATTGAGTTAAGTGCGTTTTCATGGCTTTCTTTTGTTACACCTGCACAGCAATTAGAATCCACTATTATAACGGCTTCTGGATAAAAAGCTTTTAGTATCATAGCATTACTTATTACACAAATATCAGTGCAAAGTCCTACTAGTGTAAAAGAGAGATTAGAATAATTGTTATTGGTAATATCGTTAATTAAATCTGGTAGATTTTTAGCTCCAAAAGTAAACTTATCATGTACGAATTTTCCGATAAGATGTGTTAAATCAGGGTGAATATCATGCCCAGTAGTGCCTTTTATACAATGTGGAACTGGTAGCATTTGACCTTCTTGAGTATCTAAATAGTCGTCAAAATGAGTATCTCTTGTGAAAATAACTATTCCATCAAATTCTTTAATTTTTTTAGCCACTTCAGGAACTATTTTTATAGCGTCCTCGCTACCTAAGCTTCCATCTATAAAGTCTACTTGCATATCTATTACTATTAGAAAATCCTGCATTATTTTAAAACTCCTTTAATTATATTAATTTTATATTTATATTATATATATTATTATTATTTTTATATTATAATATATATATTTACATATGTAAAGACATATTTTGTTTTTTTTAAAAGTAACTATTATACAATATATAAGCTACTCCTTCTCTATCTATCTCTACCTCACTTCATCTACCACACTTCAAAAAACATCATCATCGCTGGTATAAATGCACAAAATATCCCCTCTGCTATACATAGCATAGGTGTAAAATTCCCTAGAGGCTTTTTTAATATTGCCTCAACAAATGTACTTCCCCATAAAACAGACCATGTAAACCAAAGATAAGCGTAGTTATATGTACCCATATCCATTGACGAAATACCCATTATAATAGAAAATAGCGCCACCATTCCAGAAAACCAACCATTTGCTCTAGGGTCTAAGTTAAATAATAAGTTGCACGTTATTATCACGTATGTAAAACCAAATAAAAATCCTGCCCCAACGTTACAATAATCCATCATAGTTACTGCTTTATCCAGCTGAATAAAGTTACCCCCTACTAGTACTATCGCTGTTATAACGTTCATCATTGCTATACTCTTAACATCTGATTTTTGTAAAATTAAAGCGCCGTTGGAAATAAGAGTTATCCCAACAAACAATAGTGAAACTGCTAACATTAATAAATCCTCCTTAAATTAAATTATTAATTAAATTATTAATTAAATTATTTATAACCTCTCATATAATATCATATATCATTTTATATGTCAATACATATGTAAAGACACTTTCTAACAAAAAATAAAAATTGTTATAAACATAACAATTTTTTTTGTTTTAAAGCTATTTTAACTTCTTCAAAATGCTTCGGAGTTGGGCAATCTAGAGTATGAAAGTGATAGTTATTTGTTAAATTGCATAGAGGTTGCGTATCCGAGTTCTTTAATTTATTTAAAAATTCTCTAACATCTTTCCTACTATACAGGCTCAAATTAGCCGAAATTTGTCCATATATATCATGTTCTATTATAACATCTATTATCCCGCACCCACAATCTACTATCGTATATAATTCTTCGCTTAATTCATATTTATCGTGCTTACAAGCTATCACGTAATTATTAACTGGATTATCCTTTTGTATGATATATCCACGTGGCAATGCTATTATATTCTCGCCAGAAGCTCTTAAAATCGCAACGTCATTTACTATAACTTGTCTTGATACAGAAAATTTCTTACCTAAGCTACCAGCGCTTATCGCAGTATCCCTCGATTTTAACTCCTCTAAAACAAGCTCTCGTCGTTTGTTTGAGTTTGTTGAATTCATATTATTAATAAGTACACCTACTTTCAAAATACTTTAATTAACAACAAAACAATAAAGTAATAACTTAATTTTAACATAGCTAACACTTCAATCTCTAATGACTAAAGTCACCAGATTCCTACTTCACAGAATTTTACGTATTAAAAACCTATGTCTTACTAATTCTCCAAAGGCTCTATCCATGTAGTTCCCTACAGTTCTTTTATATATAATATTTACTTCGTTTTCCTGATACTATTATTATATATATCTTTTTCTTAAAAGTCAATCTAGTTTTTTTAAAAAAATTAATTTAAAATATTTAAAATCCAACCACTTACTCACAACTAAAGTCACGATTGTGCGTGGCTCATTTAACCAAAGTCAAATAAAAAATAAAATTTAAAAAATTTTGCAACTTTATTTTTGTTTGAGACGTCTAATTTTTAAGAAAAATGAATTTTGGAAATTTAAAATAAATAAAGGGGACGTGGTTTGGAGTGAATATCAACGTAAATTTTCTTAAAAGTCAATCTAGTTTTTTTAAAAAAATTTAATTTAAAATATTTAAAATCCAACCACTTACTCACAACTAAAGTCACAAGTGTGCGTGGCTCATTTAAGCAAAATCAAATAAAAAATAAAATTTAAAAAATTTTACAACTTTATTTGTGTTTGAGACGTCTAATTTTTAAGAACGATGAATTTTGGAAATTTAAAATAAATAAAGGGGAAGTGGTTTGGAGTGAATAGCAACGTAAACTTTCTTAAAAGTCAATCTAGTTTTTTTAAAAAAATTAATTTAAAATATTTAAAATCCAACCACTTACTCACGACTAAAGTCACGAGTGTGCGTGGCTAATTTAAGCAAAATCAAATAAAAAATAAAATTTTAAAAATTTTGCAACTTTATTTGTGTTTGAGACGTCTAATTTTTAAGAAAGATGAATTTTGGAAATTTAAAATAAATAAAGGGGAAGTGGTTTGGAGTGAATAGCAACGTAAATCTACTAAGACCAATAAGGTCTATCGGTCAAATATTTGAGAAGAATAGCTCAAGCACATCATCTTCATCTAAGATTGATGACATAACTTTTGCTAATCTCATGCAAGAGCATAAAGTCTACTTGTATAAAATAGCTTATAGCTATGTTAAAAATGAACAGGCTTCTCTTGATATAATACAAGAAACAACTTACAAAGGGCTTATAAATATCGCTAGCCTAGATGACAAAGCTTATTTTAAAACATGGATAACAAGGGTGCTTATTAATACTTGCATAGATTACTTAAAGAAAAATAAAAAAATAGTTCTGCTAGGCGACGAGGTGCTGGAGGTAGAGGCTTCTAATAGTAATCTTAGCAATGCTAATAATGATTTTAGTGGTGATATAGACGGCAAGATTGACTTATACAACGCTATAGACAATCTTAAAGGGGCTCACAAGACCGTTGTTATACTAAAGTATTTTAATGATTTGCCTGAAAAAGAAATCTCTCAAGTCATGCAAATACCTATAAACACAGTAAAGAGTCATTTAAGGCGAGCAAAGTCTGAACTTAAGAAGCTTTTAAAATAAGAAGGGAGTATATTATATGAATAAAGATTATGATGATATAAAAATACCTGAAAATCTAGACGATTATATAAATAATGGGATAGAACAAGCCCAGCATGATATAAAAAACAAAAATATAATTATAACTAACACAAAGGAGTTGGACAACATGAAATTTAATAAAAATAACTTATCTAAAGTAGCACTTATAGCTGTTGTGCTTGGTAGCACCCTTGCTTTAACTAACCAAAATACTTTTGCCAATATCAAAAGCTTTATAGAAAATCCTAGCAGTTTAGCCAGCCTACTAAATGGCACAAGTGATTTAGTAGATTACACGACTATCCTAAATACGACTATCTCTAGCAAAGGCGTAGACGTTACTCTTAAAGAAGTTATACTCGACCCTGCCACAAACGAGCTACACGTCCTTAGCTATGTGAAGTCTGACTTCATAAACTACAACAAGGAAAATGACATTGCTTATCACCAATTTCACATGACTTTCACTGAAATTTATATAAATGGCAAGAACGTTAATACTGCTGGAAGTGGTACTCAACGCCATGTTGACGACAATGTGATAGAACTTCTACAAAGCTTTGATTTAGACAAAAGCGTTGATTTATCTGGTGATATTGACCTGAAAATAAAGTTCTCTGAAGCTATGTACACTGACTACAGCGATATTGCCGAATATCTCACTATCGAAAACATGGAAGATGACGAGTATATCCAGCATAAAGACTTAATCGAAGACGGCTTAGAAAACGCCAAAACTGAAAAGATAAAAGGAAATTGGGTTTTTGAGTTCACTACTAATGGTGATGATTTATATGCAAAAACTAATTCAACTCCTATAAATCAGCGTGTCGCTTTCTATGATGAAAAATCTAACAGTGAGTATGCTATAACGCTTAATGAGTATATTGCCAATGATGTTTCTCAAAAAATAATCTTCTCTATTGATGACTATGAAAAATTATCTGACTATGGAATATTTTTAAATTTAGAGCTTGCTGGTAAAGACAGTTTAGGCAATGATATAAGCTTTTATAACACTGGCGTGAGTAATGGGATAGGGGTATTTGAGATTAACAAATATGGCTTTGGAATAGAGGATGGGGTAGAGTATGCCACTAGCATAGACACTCATGCTGAGTCCCTAAATCTTAATCTATTCTACAGAGTTTTAGATTTAGGTATTGGTAAAATAACAGGTGATTACTTAAAAGCCGAAGATGAAGTAGTTATATATTTAGATAATAATACTAGCGATGATATTGTTGATAATAATAGCACTTCTACTATACAAGATTATACTACTCTCATTGATTCTACAGTCTCTGACAACGGCGTTGATATAATGCTTAAAGAAGTTATACTTGACCCTTTAAATAAAGAACTTCATGTTCTTAACTATGTACAGTCTGACTTCGTAAACTATGACAAGGAGCTTGATTTATCTTACAACGAGTTCTTCCTGTCTTCAATTAATCTTTTCATAAATGGTGAGCCTGCTTATAATTCTGCTAGCGGAACTGAACGTCATATTGACAATAATACTATCGAAATTCTTCAAAGTTTTAAGCTAAGCGAAAATATTGATTTATCTGGTGATTTAGATATTAAAGTAAGCTATGATTATGCCAACTACATTGATTATAGTGATGTTGCGGAGTATATGAAGCTTATGAAAGATGAAGATTATTCAAGAGACGTAAACGGCGTTAAAAATATGAGTGACGAAGATTATGATAAGTATGTAAAAATACTAAGTAATGCAGTCTCTAAATCAAAGACTGAGACTATAAAGGGTGACTGGTCTTTTGAGTTCACTACTAATGGTGATGATTTAGCCATTAATTCATTTGACACTAGTTTAGCTAAATTTATCCCTCTTGCCGACCCTAAAACTGGTCACTCTTACTCTATAACTTTAGACAATTACACTCAAAGTCACATAACTCAAAAAGTATTCTACACTTTCGATGATTTCCAATATCTTGGGAATGACAACAGGTTTGTTCAGTTTGAGTTACGTGGTGTTGACAACTTAAACAACCCTATAGTTTTTTATGATGGTGGTATGCGTAGCACTGGAGTAGATAATAAATCGTTTGGAGATTTTAGTCTTGATAAATTCGAGCAAAGTGTTACAAGCAATAATGCCGACTTCCTAACTCTTGATTTATACTACAGGTTTTTAGATTCTTACATGATTGACTCTGACGAAGATAGAGATGCTGTCGAGTATATAAAAGCTCCTGAGCAACTAGTTGTATATTTAAATAAATAAAATAAAATAAAACCGCCTAACTTTTAGGCGGTTTTTATTATCTTGTAAAAATATTAAGTTATTAGCTATAATATAAATAGCTTAATTTTAATAAACATAAGTTTGTCCATAGTTTGTAATTACAGAAGCAGCTTCGGCACGAGTAATGCTCTCTTTAGGATATAAATAGCCATCTGTAGAGCCTTTAAATAGGTTGGCTGATAGCGCCCAAGACATAGCGTCCCTAGCCCAAAGAGAAATCTTATCTATATCCATAAACCTATTAAAATAATAATAGTCAATCATACCACCGCTATAATTTGCAAACTGGGCATAGTTATATAATATTTGAGCAAATTCCTCTCTGGTTATAGCACTATAAGGTCTGAAAGTACCATCGCCATTTCCGTTTACAATATTATTTTCATAGCACCAAGCTATGGCTTCTTCATAAGGATTTTCCTCTATATCTTCAAAGCTATGCACACTCATAGATGTATCTGCTTGACTTATAGAAGCAAATACTTGAGCAATAGTCCCTCTATTTATAGGTAAATCTGGTTCAAATAATAATAAATCTGTTATAGCTTGATTAGTTTGCGTAGCACTAGAAGAACCATCTTCATACTCAACTATATCGCCATCTGTAAAATCTGTAAGAAGATTGTTGTTAAGAGTATACATCACGTCATCGGCAAACCAGTCATTGCTATTTACATCATAAAAATCCTCTACACTAGAATTTCCTGGTTGTTGAGTATTTACTACAGTTCCAGTAGGGAGATTTTGATTTATTTGGGGTGACTGACTAGAGCTAGAAGTAGTCGGAGAAGTATTTAAAAAATTATTTGTCAAACCTGTTGATACATTTACATTTGTAAGGTCGTGTACTTCATTGACAGAGAGACCATCAAGGGCTATAAACTCCCTGTTGATAGCTTTGGCATAAGCCTCCGCAATCGTATTTTTATAGCCATAGACCTTACACTTAACATTAATTCCTTGCTTATCCTCATAAGTCCATATTTCATAATCACGATTAGAAGAATTCGTAAAGACTATCGCTTCAAGGTTGGAAGCCTTGTTGAAAGCAGAGTATGATATACCCTCTATACTCCCTGGAATTAAAATAGCACTTATACTTGTATTTGCGAAAGCTTTTGCCCCTATCATCTTAGTATCTTCTGAGATAATAACTGATTCAAGTGATGTACAATCTAAAAATGCGTTATACCCTATCATCTCTATAGTGTTAGGTAAAACAACCTCTTTGATAGTTTCGTTGCCCTTAAATACGTTAGTGGCTAGC
>JAWXUY010000263.1:0-2584 GCA_044425885.1 bacterium
AAGCTGAATTATTAAAATTATTGCAAGGTGCTAAAATAGTTCCTGACCTTGAAATACTTCAAGATGGTGTTTTAACTATAGATGCTACTAGTAGTGATTTATCTAAAGTTGTTATAGACCAAGATGCTGATGTAGACGAAGTAATTATTATAACTTCTTCTGAGAGCTTTGAATTAGAAGCTGAGAGCGTTAGTGGAGTAGTTGTGGGGGGCTCTAATCTTGAAGAAGTAAAACTTCCTGAGAGTGTTACAAGTGTTGAGATTACTGAGACTAGCTCTAGCATTGAAATTATCGCCGATAATGTTAGTGAAGTAGTTGTAGGCGGAGCTAATCTTGAAGAAGTAAAACTTCCTGAGAGCGTTATAAGCGTTGAGATTACTGAGACTAGCTCTAGCATTGAAATTATCGCCGATAACGTTAGTGAGGTAGTTGTGGGGAGCTCTAATCTTGAAGAAGTAAAACTTCCTGAGAGTGTTACAAGTGTTGAGATTACTGAAACATCGGCAGATGAAAGCTTTACTTTAGTTCTTACAGGAGATGAAAGTTCTCTTGAGAATGTTAATTTTACATCAAGTTCAGATGCAGATAACTTTACTCTTAACAACCAGACAACTAATAGTGTTGAAGTTGATATTAAATTAGATGGTGAAAGCTTTGCTAATTTAAATCCAGAAGCTGGTGAGGAAAGTTTAATACCAACTGAAACTCCAAGCATCGCAACTCAACCTAAAGATGCTAATTACAAATTAGGAGCTCAAGCTGAAGCTCTTAAAGTAGAAGCAAATTTAATTGGCGGACTAGGTGAATTAAGTTATCAATGGTTTAAAGATGGTGAAGAAATAAGCGGTGCAACCAAAGCCACTTATACACCTAGCACAGATACAGAAGGTGCTTTTGAGTATTATTGTGTAGTTACTAATTTATATAACGCTGAAACAAAATCTACTTCTAGTAATAAAGCAAAAATTACTATAAGTAGTCAAGATGATGATGATAGTGATGAAGTAGCTGTAAAAAGTATTACATTAAGCAAAGATACTTTATCTCTCAAAGTATCTGGCACTGAAACATTAACATTTACAATAAATCCATCAAATGCAACAAACCAAAATGTAACTTGGACATCAAGTAATGAAAAAGTTGCAAAAGTTGATAATAATGGTAAAATAACAGCTATTGGTGTAGGTTCAGCTACGATAAGTATTACTACAGAAGATGGAGAAAAAACTGATAATTGTGCAGTAAGTGTAACTTCAAGCTCTAGCGGAAGTTCAAGTTCTAGCTCAAGTGGAAGTTCTTCAGGGGGAGGTTCAAGCTTAGGTTCAGCTAATAGCTCAAGTAGTTCATCAGCTACTACAACTGAAGCTAGTATAGAAAGTACTACTATTGATACTTCAACTGGTTTTAATGAATTTAATCCAGATATAGAAGTAGAAGAAGAAAAAGACCCAAGTGCGACTCTTAAAATAAATACAAGTCAAGAGTTATTATCTAAATTAGCTTCTGCTACTAGTGAAGATGAAATAGAAATATTAAAAGATGAATACTATGAAGATATAATTATCAAATATTCAGACCTTGAAGAAGCTTCGTATGGTGCGCCACATTGGGGTCGACACGCTGTAGCGTTCTGTCTTAAGCAAGGTTACTTTGATGGAATATATGGAGATAAAACTGACGAAGAAGTTGATTTCGGAATTGACGACTTTGCAACACGTTTAGAAATAGTTCAAGTTCTTGCTAACATGGTCGAAGATATAAGCGAATTTACTTACAATAGTGATTTTGTTGATGTTGAATTAGATTCAGAGGGCTCAAATGCGGTAGCTTGGGCTGTTAGCAAAGAAATAACTAATGGTACAAATCAAGAAACAAAAGAATTCTCTCCAAGCGCTAATGTAGAGCGTCAAGAAATGGCGACATTCTTTGATAGATTTATAACTAGCTTAGGTGTAGAATTAGAATTACCAGAAGTAGATGGTTCAGATAATTTTACAGACAGTGAAAGCATATATCCTTATGCTAAAGACAGCATATCAAAATTACAAAATGTTGGTATAATACAAGGTAATAATGATGGTTCTTTTAATCCTCTTAGTAACATAACTAGAGCAGAATTAGCTACTATGGTAGAAAAGCTTGTGTTATTATTAGCTCAAGATTAAATATAAATAAATAATAAATCAACCAAATTAAAACCCCTTATTAATAATATAATAGTACCTATAAGATAGACACATAAAAAAAGCTATCCTATAGGTACTTTTTTGTGTATAATAATATTAAGTAAGTAGTTGGTTTAAATGAGTAAAATAAGGTTTACAAAACAAGAAATTGAAGTACTGGCTACTAATAAATATGTTGAAAAAGTTAGCGAAAAAGCGATAGCATACTCAAATGAATTTAAGAAGTATTTTATAATATAGTATAATAATATAAAATTGCCAAGGGTGATTTTTCAAGATCAGATTTTGACATATCTATTATAGGAATAGAGAGAGCTAAATCTTCAAGCAATAGATGGTTAAATGCCTATAAGAAAAGTGGAGATTTAGGATTACAAGATACAAAACATAATAGTGGA
>JAWXUY010000264.1:0-2553 GCA_044425885.1 bacterium
TAATCAAAACAAAAAGCCTTCGGACGCTATAGGTGATTTTAAAGAGTCGCTTAGCGAAAATAATATAGATTTTGGTACTTCTATTTTAGATTTGGGCTTAGGGCTAGATGATGATTTAGATGATGATTTAGCTCAAGTCCAAGACGGTTATTTATCTAAAGAAGATGCCCTAAGTTCACTTGATTTATTAGCTCAAGAAAATATAGAGGCTTTTGATGATATTCTTAATTTAGATAATCTTGACGAGATAAAGCTTATGATTATCAAAAATCAAGCGGTATCTAGTAACATAAAGTTCTTACAGGACAATAATAGGATTAAAAATGGTATGTATAGTTTACCTATCGAGCTTGCAAGCGGTAAAATATCGGACTTAAATATGTTTATTGTTAATGACTCAGCTCTTAATGACAAAAACTTAACGATGTATCTTAATTTTACAAATGACAACAACAAGCAAGTTCAAGCTTATGTTAAGTCTGAAGATGGTGGTAAGCTGGTTCGTGTTGTAGGAGTAGGGGAAGAAAATCAAGAAGAAAATGCTGGAGATATCACAAAAATATTGGAAAAGTTTAATATATTCCCAGATAGATTAGTTTATGATAGCGGTGACAGCAATCAAGAGACGAACATATTTAAAGACCAAATTTTAATTTAAAATAAATAAATATATATATATAAGAGTATAAAAAGAGTTGGAGATGGTTAAAATGTCGTATAGCGACGAAACAATGAAAGTAGATAGCACCGATAGAGGCTTAAATGAAAAAGTTAAAGTACATATAACAAACAAGCATGAAAAAATTTATTGGTATTTGAAATTTAGCTTGCCTCTTGACCCCTCTAGTGTTAGCAAAAAAACAATGAATGTAATAGACAAAGATGGTTATTTATTTCATACCAATATTTCTTATAATCAAAAATTAGAGCTTATTTCTATTAGACCTCTCGCAAATTATATAGAGGAGCAGTATTATATTTTATGTATCAAAAAAGAAGTACGTTCTCAGAATTTGCAAAATTTAAAGGCAGATGTAAATATTTTATTTAAAATTAAAGATGGAGAGCTCTATGACGTAGAAGAATTAGGAGCTAATGTTATAATACCAAAAATGAAAAAAGGTAAGCGTCTTCCTAAATCGTCTATTGTGCAGGCGATTAAAGAGCCCAAGAATAAAGTTTACGCTTTTCAATTGAAAAATTCCAGTGAGGAAGATAAGTTTGGAGATTTAGCAGATGATGAGCTTGCTACTATTCCAGTCAAATTTAATCCTATTATAGCTGTGGCTGGAATGCTTGGGATGGTAGGGGCTTCTATCGCCAATATTATGAGCGCCACTATAGGGGCAACTGGAATAGCTTTATTAGGATTGATACACATTTCAATACAAATCGCAAACAGGGAGTTTAGGTCTAACATATGCTATAATTTAGCGGTGATTAATTTTAACAAAAAGAAATACAAAAAGGCAGACAAGTTACTTAAAAAGGCTCTTAAAATAAATAGTCTTAACGAGTATGCGGAGTATGCTAACAACAAAAATTCTTATTTTTTATTAGAGTCTTAGTCTATTAATTAAGTTATTTAATCAAAAAAGCAATAACGATTATATACAAGTTATATAATCTAGTTATTGCTTTTTATTATGGGATTTTTATTTTTTTTGATTTTGTTTCTTAAAAACGTTATGTTGTTTTTAATTGATATAATTACTCAAATAATCTCTTATTTATTTTATGTTTTATTTATTTTTATTCTTTTGAAATAAAGTAGTATGGTACTGCTAAAAATAATATACCACCTACCATATTACCGAGTGTTGCAAGAGTTAAGTTATAAGCAAACATTCCAAGTGTTAAATCTCCACCTAGTGGGCTAAGTAAAGCAACTGTAAATAAGCTCATATTCGCAACGCTATGTTCGTAACCAGATGTTATAAATGCGTATAAGCACCAGAAAGTCATAATTAATTTACCGCTCTCTGATTTACATCTATAACCACACCATGTAGCAAGACAAACTAGTATATTACATAGTAATGCTCTTGCAAATAAGTTGATTGGTGGTAAAGTCATTTTAGCTTCGGCAGATTCTATAAAGAATTCCGCTACATAACCGCTATCAACTGCTCCAGTTAAGAAGAATAGAAATCCTAGTAAAACAGAGCCAGCTAAATTACCTAAGTAGCACATAACCCATACTTTTATAGTATCGGCAAGAGTTACTTCTTTTAGTAAAGTCCCTATTGTCATAGTAAAAGTATTACCAGTGAATAGTTCAGCGCCTGCTATAGAAACAAGACTTAAAGCTATACCAAATGATGCGCCCATAACAACTTTATAAGCGTGTGAGTCATGTATCATACCGCCGATAGTGAATATGAACATAATACCAAGTCCTACGTATATACCTGCTAGCATTGAAGCCAAAAAGTAACCTAATGGATTTGAGTTAATAAACTTAACTTTTTTCATTGCTGAGTGTCCAGCCTCTAGTACGTCTTCTTTAAACATAAATACACCTAAACCTTTCTTAAAAATTTTATTTGTTTA
>JAWXUY010000265.1:0-2536 GCA_044425885.1 bacterium
CTATTATAGCTAAAACTACTACTAGTCCTACTAAAAATCCTTCACCTAGTGAACCTGTTGTAATAAGTGTCCCTATCTGATATGTAAAGAATGATAGCACGTATGCTACTCCAAACTGTAGTCCTACCCCTCCTAAAAGCCATTTTTTACTCTGCATTTCTGAGTTCATCGCCCCTATAGCTGCAAAACAAGGTGGAGTGAATAAGTTGAATATTAAATATGATAGTGCTGCTACTGATGTAAGTCCCATAATTCCAGACACTTCTGTAGCTCCGCTTATAAGCTCAAATTCTTCTACGTCTATAAAGTTTGTAATTCCATACACTACTGCTAGTGTTCCTACTACGTTCTCTTTTGCTATAAATCCTGTCACAGCTGCCGCCGCTAACTGCCATACCCCAAATCCAAGTGGTATGAATAATAATGCAAACGGGCTCGCTATACTCGCCAATATAGATGTGCTCTCTAAGCCTTCTTCTACGAAGTTAAATGACCAGTCAAAGCTTTGCATAATTTGTACTAGTGCGTTACATAATAATATAATCGTACCAGCTTTTATTATAAATGCTTTCGCTCTTGCCATCATTGACTCAAATGCAAATTTTAAGCTTGGTACTTTATATTGTGGTAGTTCTATTATAAAAAATGATTTTCTCACTTGGTGTCCTGTTATTTTTAATACTAACATTGCACAAAGTATTATAATCGCTATTCCTAAAAAGTACATTAGTGTACCAACCCACGAAGCGTCATCAAAAAATGCTCCAGCAAATAAAGCTATTACTGGCAATTTTGCCCCACAAGGCATAAATGGCGTTAACATGGCTGTTGTACGGCGCTCTCTCTCGTTTTTTATAGTTCTTGATGCCATAACTCCTGGTATAGCGCAACCTGTCCCTATTACCATTGGTATAATAGATTTACCAGAAAGTCCTACTTTTTTGAAAAATGGGTCCATTACCACTGCCACACGTGCCATATAACCGCAGTCTTCTAGTAATGCTATTAAAAAATACATTACCATAACTAGTGGTAAAAACCCTATTACTGCCCCAACTCCCCCTATTATACCATCAACTAAAAGTGATTGTAAAAATGGTGAGGCGTCCTCTATTTGTTCTCCTACTACTTCCCCAAATCCCTCTATTACCTCTACTAGTCCATCTGCTATTAGTGGTCCTAAAAGTGATTGTGAAATATAAAATACCAAAAACATCACTATTGCAAATATTGGTATTCCAAATACTTTATGTGCTACTATACTATCTATCTTATCTTGTTCGTTATGTTGGTTAGATTGTGTCTGTCTACTCTCTACCTCTCTAACAACTATATTCACAAAGTCAAATCGCTTTTTATCTGCGTTCTCTACCTCTTGCTTATTTGTTATATCAATTTGTCCTTGCTTAAATGGTGCTTTTTGACTATTACCCTTTACGCTTATCGCATTCTTTATTAATGTCTCTATCGGTGAAACATTTGATGCTATAGCGCTTATCTCTATCACTGGGCAATTAAATTTTTGGCTCAGCAAGCCTATATTTATTTTAGTATTATTTTTTTGGTTAATATCTGTCTTATTAAGTGCCATTACAACTGGTATCCCTAATTCTAGTAGCTGTGATGTAAAAAATAAGCTTCTACTTAAGTTAGTAGCGTCAACTATATTCACTATTATGTCTGGTCTCTCGTTTCTAACATATGTACTCGTAATACTTTCCTCTGATGTGAAAGGTGACATTGAGTACGCTCCTGGCAAGTCCACTATCATTATATTATCATTAGAATTCTGATTAAAGTTATTCTTTAGTGGGCTTTCTTTCTTCGCTACTGTTACTCCTGCCCAGTTACCAGCTCTCTCATTTTTACCAGTCAAAACGTTATATAATGTTGTTTTACCGCTATTCGGATTTCCAGCCAAAACAATTTTCATAAATATCTCCTCCTTAAATTAATCCACTATTATACATTCTGCCAAGTTCTTATCAATCGTATATCTAGCATCTTTAATAACTACAACGTAGCTATCACTAATGACTGAAATAATTGTTATTTGTTCTCCAATATAACATCCCAATGTAAACAAAAATGAGTTTAATTCTTCATCATCTGTATTAATCCCAGATATTATATAACTAGTTCCTTGTTGTGCTTTAGTTAAGTCCATATTAAATCTCCCACCCTACCTTTCTACTCATAAATTATTAAATTATATTTACGTAAATATTATGTTATATGTTAGCATATTCTAACTACATTGTCAACTAAATATCTATCTTATAGTTAAATTTTTATCTTATTAATTTTTATTATATATCAAGTCCATTTTAAACGTCACTAAAAAGCTAACCAAATTTAAAATTTTGCTAGTTACTTATTTGTTTTATTATTATAGTCCCAATATGTTTTAATTAAACACGCTTTATATTAACACTCGCAATTTCAACCCATAGACCCCCCCTACATATTATCGACCTACTAAGTAATATTACTCAATCGACTATATGATTGTATATGATTATTAATTATGCTCCTT
>JAWXUY010000016.1:0-14016 GCA_044425885.1 bacterium
GAGGATATCTCGGATAATGATGATGAGTTATCGGCTGTTTTAGATGCTTTTAACGATGAAAGTGACTTGGATTTATCTAGAGATGATAGTAATACTCCTAGTGATGATGATTTATTAGGTGCTTTAGATGCTTTTAACGATGAGAATGCCGAGGATTTATCTAGCGATGATAATACTCCTAGTGATGATGATTTATTAGGCGCTCTAGATGCTTTTAACGATGAGAATGCCGAGGATTTATCTAGCGATGATACTAGTAGTGCTCCTCCACCAACTATAAATGCTGATGACGAGCCAGATCAACCTGTAGACCCAGCTAGGCAATTCCCTCTTGATGAGGACGAAGAAGAAAGTGAAGGTGATTTACAAAACTTAATGGCAGAGCTTAGCAGTGAAGATTTAAGCTTTGCGTCTAATTCTTTTCTTGAGGAAGGTGAGCATGCTTTAGATGCTTTAAAAGATTTAGATGATGATGTAGATGATAAATTTGCAGATTTAGAAGAATTCTCTTTTGATGATGATGAAGGTGGAGATAAACCAGCTGAAGAAGTAGTAGAAGAAGTAGTAGAGGAGAAAAAGAAATTTAGCCTTGCTGATTTCTTTAAGAAATTCAAAAAAGAAAAGCCAGAAGAAGAACAAGCTCAAGAGCCAGCTCCAAAGCCTGCCGAAGAAAGTTTCTTTGCTGATGATGATGAAGCGCCAAAAGAAGAATCTAAGCCTCTTGACAAAAAAGCTGTTATTCTTATGGTTCTAGTTATAATTATACTCCTTGCTATGATAATAGTAACTATATTATTTACTTCTAATGCGATGAAAAAAGTAAATCAAGCTGTTCTTATAGACCAAATACAAAAAGAACAAGATGAATTATCTAAAGACCCTCAAGATCCTGGCACTACTTTATTTGATATGGCTAGAAGCGTAGATGATGAAGTATTTATATTAAATACAGTGAAAATAGACCCTATGGAAACTCTTATCTATTTTGAAAACAAAATAGATACTGATTTATTCAAGTTCGTTCTTACTGATAATTTAAACAATACATATAATTTTATGCCTGAGTTTACTTTAAATCCTGATAACCCTTCTGGTTCTCAATTAAAATTCTCTAAATTAAATGATGGTGCTACTAGGTTTACTTTAACTATCCACAGCAACCAAACTGACGAATTCGCAACTTTTGATTTACCTCTAAAAACTTTATTAGATGGTCAAACTACTAGGTACATTTATGACTCTCTTACAAATGAATTCGATGATTACAGAATTAACATAGATTATGCTGAATTCACTAACAACAATACTAGAATAGATTATTCTATTTTAAGTAACGACCCTGCTAATTATCAAATTTCTCATGGTTTAATAGAGCCTAACGGATATGTAACAGCAGAGCAAGACAATTATATCTTAAATACTTTTGGTGATATTCCTATTATATCTAGCTTAGACAGCAACACAATTGGTAGAATTGATTTCGAAAGTATTCAAGATTACACTAACACTATTTTATTAAAGTTTGACAATATTTACAAAACTTATGATATAAACAGAACTTACACTATGACTGAGCTTAATTCAGGTGATTTAGTATTTGAACTTGATAATTATACTCTAACTGTTGAAGGTTTACGCAAGTTTGCAGATGTTTATGTACTTGTATTTAATGCAGTAGATAATGATATTTCAACAGAAAATAGAACTGAGCATTTTAACAGGGTTGCAGTCACAGTTGATGCTGAATTAATATTTAATACTGGTTCTTCTAGTATTATTATAGATCCAACTGAAATAAGATCAGCTCAAATAGGTACAGATATGTTATTTAACGTAGAGCCAAGCTTATCAAATACTTTAAGCGGTGTTGGTTCAGACTCTATCTCGGTTGACCTTAAATCTATGATGTTAAAATTACCTTCTGCGTATGTACCAGTTAACTTACAAAGAACTTTAGATAAAGAGCTTACTCAATCTAATATAGTAGATCAAAGCTTATTAAATATATTTAAACAAAGAATTTTAGGTGAAGATTTAGAAGGTCTATTTGCCGAAGGAATTGCTGAACAAACAATTTCTTTATATGAAAATTTAGATATTAATACTTCACTAAATCCTTCTATAGAGATAACTTATCAAAACTTAGACAATAATTTATTAGAAGCAATGGTTCAAGAAACAATACCAATTAATAATTCAAATGGCAATGATGATATTTTATATAGAAATCATCTAATTAAAGCCATATTTGAAGGCAATAGTTGGGTTATAGTATATGACGAAATAATTTCTTAATAATATAATAATAAATAAAATAATATAATAATAAATAATATAATAATAAATATAATAATATTAATATTTCTTGATACTTATTAATATTATTATATTATTGAAAGGAGGCTTTTTATGTCTGATAATATGCCTGATAATGCTAAAATAAAAGGCTTGGTAAAAAATGCTCTTGTTGTTAGTGGAGTTGTTACTGTTGTTGGAGTTGCTACTTTACTTAATCAAAAAGTTGCTGAAACTACTGCCGAAGCTGCCGCTCAGGTTGTGGCACAAACAGCCGCTCAAACCTCAACACCTTCCAGCAGTCAAGCTGTCAACCAATCTCTTACACAAGCTGAAATAGACTTAAATAATGAAATACGTGCTCTTTTAGATAATACTAATATATATGATAATATTTTTATACAAGATATAGATATGTCTAATGTTAGCACTGATGATGCAAAAGATATGCTCGCTGAAGCTTTACCTATGAAAAGTAATATAATTTTAACTTATGGAGAAACAGAATTTGAAATAAGTGCAGATGAGATAGGTCTTTACTATGGGATAAATAATGCTGTAAACGAAGCATTTAATGTGGCTCGAGAGGGCACAGATGAAGCTCGTTTACTAACTTTAGAAAAACTAGAAACGGATAATGCTAATTTTTATGTTGAGCTTAATTATGATACGTCTTTAATTAAATCTAAATTAGATGAAATAGCTAAAAAAGTTTATGTTGCTTATAAAGAGCCTAGCATTACTAAAAGCGGAAGTACGTTTTCTATGAGTGGAGGTTCAAATGGTATATATATGGACGTTGATGCAACTTTTAATGACATAATGAGTATTATAGAAGATCCTTATCTTAATGAAATAGCTATAACAACAGTAGTAACTTACCCTAAAACAACGCAAGAAAGCGTTAATAAAATGGGTGATGTTCTTGGTACTTTTACAACTAACTTTTCTAATGATGGTTCTGGACGTGTTACTAATATTAAGCTAGCATCTAATAACATAAACGGAGTTACTATCGCTCCTGGTGGTACTTTTTCTACTAATGCTGAATTTGGACCTACTACTGCCGCAAATGGTTTCCAACTTGGAGGCGCTTATCTTAATGGTGAGGTTGTTCAATCTTATGGCGGTGGTGTTTGTCAAGTATCTAGTACTTTATATATGGCAGTTTTACATTCTGAGCTCCAAATAGTAGAAAGACAAAACCATTCAATGCCAGTTGGTTATATCGGCTATGGCTATGATGCAACTCTAGCTGGCACTTACATAGACCTTAAATTCAAAAATAACACAAATGCTCCTATATATGTAGAAAGCTATATTAATTCTGGTAATCAAGTTGTTTGTACTATTTATGGCTACGATGAGCGTTCTGCTTCAAGAAGTATAAAATTTGAAAATACTCTTACTTCTAACACAGATACAGGCTTTACTTATCAAGTACATAAGTTAATTTACGAAAATGGTCAGTATGTAGATAAAGTTCATATTAATACAAGTTATTACAAAAAAACTGCTGGTTCTTATCATCCTACTACTGCAGGTGCTAGTGGTGGTTCAATTACTCCATCAGCTAATCAAACTACTACTCAAGTTACTACAGAGCATATTTCAGAAGCAACTACTCAAGTATTTTCTGCCGAACCAATTACAGAAGCTACTACTCAAGTAATTACTCAAATACCTTTTGAAGAAATAGTATCTCAAACTCAACAAGTTATTCAAGACGAAGTCCCTCTGGAAGACTTAACTTTAATATCTTTTGATGATTTAATTATTCAATCTACAACTCAACAAGTAATAATAACTGAGCCAGCTACTCAAGCCACTACTCAGCTTATTATTACTCAAGCTCCTACGGAGGCTACTACTCAACAAATATTTACTGAATCTCCTATAATAACTACTATAGAAACTATTATAGAAACTACTATAGAAACTACTACTCAGCAAATATTTACCGAACCTCCTACAGAAGCTACTACTCAACAAGCTTTTATAGAAATGCCTATAATAACTACTATAGAAACTACTACTCAACCTACTACTCAACAAGTAATAGAGGTTGTTACTCCGTCTATTCCTGATGGAATTCCTGCTATCTCTGATATGTTAGAGAGTGCCGAAGATGACGAAGTAATATAATATAATATAATAAATAATATAATATAATAATATAATAATAATCTTTACCCAATAAAAACAGCTCTCCTTACAATAAGAGAGCTGTTTATTTTTTATTTTTTATTTTTTATTTTTTATTAATCATTATTTCTATTCGCTATCATAATTAATCTTATTAGTGATAATATCGCTGATAGAGTAGCCGCTACGTAAGTTAATGCCGCCGAATTTAAAACCCTTCTAGCTCCTTTTACTTCGTCGCTTTGTAAAAAATGATGTTGTTCTAGCATCTCTAATGCTCGGTCTGAGGCGTTAAATTCAACTGGTAAAGTAACCACTTGAAATAATACAGTCGCTGAAAATAATATAATACCTATATTCAATAACGTACTCCCTCCTATCCCAAAAAATAATCCCGCCATTATAAATATCATAGAAAAATTAGAACCAAAATTAGCTACTGGCACTAATGCGCTTCTGAAATTTAAAGGCGAATACTCTTGGTTATGCTGGATTGCGTGCCCTACTTCGTGAGCTGCTACACTAAGGGATGCTATACTATTACCTCCAAATATATCTGGTGATAGTCTAACCATCTTGGCGTTTGGGTCATAATGGTCTGATAATTTTCCTGCCACTTGCTCTACTCCAACGTCTCTAATACCTGCATAGTTTAATAAAGCTCTCGCCACTTCTGCCCCTGTAATTCCTCTTGAACATTGAATTTTAGAGTATTTGTTATAAGTTGCTGAAATTTTCCATTGAGCAAACATAGTTAAAATAATACCAGGTATTAAAATTAACATAGTTGAGTCATAATAATACATATATAAAGCACCACTTTCTTTTAATAATTTAATAATTTAATTTAAAACCACATTCTTTTGAATAGGATTACCTCTTAAATAATCTCCGCACAGCATTCTCTTTTTACCTTTAGCTTGAAGCTCTTTTACAAGTATCGCACTATCCGACGTTTTAACTACAAAGCCTTGTTTTATAATATCTATAATTTCTCCTGTATCACCTTTAGTATTTACGTATTCTTTTGCTTCTTGTACATCGCAAATCTTAAAGATATTACTATTGCCATCACTATCGCTATAATTAGTATAAGCCATCGGTATAGGGTTTAAGCCTCTTACTAAATTAATTATATTTTTTGTTGTATCGCTCCAGTTTATGCAACCAGTTTGTTTTGTTATCATCGGGGCATAAGTAGATAATTCATGATTTTGCTTTTCTGCATTATCTTCGCCTTTTTCAATTAAGTCTATAGCTTTTATCAAAGCCTCTGCCCCTACAATGCTCATCTTATCATGAAGTGTTCCATAAGTGTCATCTTCTTCTATCTGTATTTCACTTTTTAAAATCATATCGCCACTATCAAGACCTTTTTCCATATACATAATAGTAACTCCTGTTTTTTCTTCCCCATTTATAATAGACCACTGGATAGGTCCAGCTCCTCTATACTTAGGTAATAAAGAGCCATGCACGTTAATACAACCATACTTAGGTATATCTAGCACCTCTTGTGATAAAATCTGCCCATATGCAACAACAACAAACAAGTCAGCTTCCAAGCTTTTTAGCACTCCCACTATTTCAGCGTCTTTAACTTTTTCTGGTTGATAAATCTTATTTATATCACCACTGCTATTATTAATATAAAACTCTTTAACAGGCGTATTCATCAGCTTTTTACCACGTCCTTTAGGTTTATCTGGCTGTGAAACAACCGCTATAACATTATGGTATTCCATTAATTTTTCTAGAGATTTTACCGCAAAATCAGGAGTACCCATAAAAACAATATTCATATTTTATCCAAAAATCCTTTCTATTATATTCTATATTCTATATTCTATATTCTATATTCTAATCTCTATTCCTCATAAGAAGAATTATCGTTTAAATCTCCGTCTACTAAATCTATATACAATTTACCCTCTAGGTGGTCTATCTCATGGCATAAAGCTCTCGCCATAAATTCCTCGCCCTCTATAATAAATTTATTGCCTTCTCTATTTATCGCCTCTACTTTACAATAATTAGGTCTCTTAACTGTCCCGTTTTTCCCTGGAACGCTCAAGCATCCCTCGTCTCCTATTTGCTCTCCGTTAGTCTCTAATATGACTGGATTAATAAGCTCTACCAGTCCTTCTCCTATATCTATAATCACTACTCTCCTTAATATACCTATCTGTGGTGCGGCAAGCCCTACTCCATTCGCATCTACCATAGTGTCATACATATCATCTAAAAGCGTTAATAATTTACTATCAATAAGGGTAACCTCTTTTGATTTCTTGTAGAGAATATCGTCCTCCAGCGTTCTTATTATTCTAATTGCCATAAAAAACCTCCTTAATTATTATAATATTTTTATTTTTACTGCATATTATTCGGATTCAATGATAAGCTTATAATTAAATTACTCGTATCTCTCTCTCTCTTAAAAATTTGAATGCAATACAGTACAAAGTTTTTAAGTCTTTCTTCATCAGCTGGTGACTCGTTCGGCGCTTTAATAATAATCTTATATCTATATTTATTCTTAATCTTATATATATTTGCCTTTGATACGTCAAATAATTCATACTTAGTCTTTTGATTATAGTGTTTTAATATACTATGTAAGTAAATTATACGCTTAAAAACATATTGCTCGTCTAACGATGTCAATAATATAAAAAATATATTACAAAAAGGTGGATACCAACGTTTTTTTCTTCTCTGTATCTCTACGTCATAAAACCCTTTATAATTATTTTCTTTCGCCAGCACTATACTATCGTCTTCTGGCAAGTATGTTTGTATTATAGCTTTACCTAATATATCAGAGCGTCCCGCACGTCCACAAACTTGGTTTAAAATTTGAAAGCAATTCTCACTACTTTTAAAATCTCCTGTATGTAGTGCTGTATCAGCCATTATAACCCCTACGAGAGCTACATTCGGAAAGTCTAACCCTTTAGATATCATCTGTGTTCCTATTAAAATATCTGCCTCTTGATTTTTAAAAGCATTTAAAATCTTCTCATGGCTGTTTTTTGTAGTAGTGGTGTCTAAATCCATTCTTAAAATCCTTGCGTCTTCAAAATACTTCCTCACGCTTTCTTCTATCTTTTGAGTGCCTATACCTATATATTTTATATGTTTAGAATTACAACTAGGACAAACATTTGGTACTTGTCTTACTGCGTCACAATAATGACAAGATAATTTATTAAAATTTTTATGATAAGTATAATTTATATCACAATTATCACACTCCAAAACATGCCCGCACTCTCTACATGAAATATAAGTAGAATGTCCACGTCTATTTAAAAACAAAATAGTCTGTAGATTATTTTTTAAATTATAATCTATCTCGTTAAATAAATCAACACTAAAAATAGAAGGATTCCCATTTTTTAGCTCTTTACGCATATCTACTATACTTACTTCCGTAGGAGTGTTATTTGTTTTGTTATAAATACTTACTAAATCATATTCTTTTTCGGTTGCTTTGTAATAAGTCTCTATACTTGGGGTAGCGCTCCCAAAAATAACCAAAGCTCCTGTTAACTCTGACAATTTAATTGCTAGCTCTCTTGTATCATATTTCGGAACACTCTCAGACTTATAAGTCCTTTCATGTTCTTCATCTATAATTATTACACCCAAATTTTCAAAAGGTGTAAATATAGCAGACCTTGCACCTATCATAATTGATATTTCACCATCTTTAGCTTTTTTCCATTGTTCTAGTCTTTCAAGATTATTAAGCTTAGAATGAGTTATACTAACTTTTTCTCCAAATCTACTTGTAAAACGCTCTAACGTCTGCGGAGTTAAAGAAATCTCTGGCACTAATACTATAGCTTGCTTACCTTGTTCTAGTATATCTCTTATAATATATAAATATATTTCAGTTTTCCCACTTCCAGTCACCCCATGTAGAACAATCGGCTTATTACTTAACGCATCATTGGTTCTAATTTTAGAGATTATAAAATCATAAGCCCTTTGCTGTTCTTGATTTAAAATTAAGAACTCCGATTTTGTTAAATTTTTAGGGAGTACATTATATTTTTTAGTCTCTTTAGCTGTAAATTTTATAACTTCCTTTTTTTTAAGAGTATTGATAGTCGAATTAGAAACTCCTGCTTTTGTTTCGAGAGTTTTGGTGTATATAGGCTCTTTGTTTTCTTTTAGATAATTTATTACTTTAAGTTGTGCTTTATTATTACTTTTGGAGTTTAATATTTTATTTATTATGTCATCTAAATCAGGATTATCTAGGTTAAGCGAAACATAGTTTTGTTTGACAAAATTTACTATAGTAGGCATTATACATTGTAGAGCTTCCGACAATAAACAATAATACTTCTTAGATATGAATTTCGCTAACATAATCATATTTTCATTAAATATTTGATAATCATCTGGTAACTCTTTAATATTCTTTATCTTCATATCTTTAGGTAGGTCCTCTGGTAAAGAATTTGAAAAGCCTACCACATAACCTTCTCTTACTGTGTTACCCTTTCCAAAAGGAACAAATACTCGCATACCTATATAAATGTCATTTACTATATCATCTGGAATTCCATAATTAAATATATTATCAACACTTTCATGATTTATGTCTATTATTACTTCCGCATAAAGCATTTATACACCACCCATTAAAATTATTATTTAAATATTTATTATTTTTATTATTTATCTAAATCATCTAAATCGTCTAAATCATCTAGATCATCTAGGTCATCTAAATCACTTAAATCATCAAAATCATCTAAGTCTAGCTCATCTAACTCACTAAATATATCATCATCATTAGCGTTATTACTTTGTTTTAAAGAAGCCTTGTTTGTATTATCATTATTATTGTTATTATTGTTATTATTATTATTATTAGAAAAATTATCTTTAAAAGACTGTTCTTGTGATAATTTTTCTGCTTTATTTAACGAAGCTTCTTCTTCTAGTCTGTATTGTTCTTCTAATATTCTTTTAGGAATAACTATAGTTCCTTCGCCTTCTGGAACAACTTTTATTTTATTAGCATATAGCTCATCAACGGCAGTTGAAACTGGCTTAGTATTTTTTGCATCAACCATAGGGTCATCGCCATCTATTAGTTGTCTTGCTCTTTTAGCCGCAGCAATAACTATAGTATATCTGCTAGTTATTTGGTCATCTTTTTCACTAGCATCGTTTAGAGTCTTCATTAGGTCGGCATAAGATGGTATTAACATTTTTAAAATCTCCTTTTATATAAATATATTTTTTATTTTTATTTTTATTTTTATTTTTATTTTTATTTTTATTTTTATTTTTATTTTTTACTTTTTAATTTTTATTTTAAATAGTTATTAGACGCTCATCATTTTTGATTAATTCAGTAAGAGGTTCTCCCATTGCTTTTACATTTATGTTTAAATCTTGTAAATCATTTACAACTCCAAATTGATTAGCGCAGGCAATACAAGCTACCATATTAACGCCTACGTGTTGAGCCATTTTAATTTTTTCTTGTATATTTTTGTCTTCTGCTACAAGCTTCGCAGTAGGACCCCATATAATAATATCTACATACTCCCACCAACCGTTTAACTTAGAATTAGTAGCGTACATAAACACCATCGAATGAGCGATTTCTGGATTATCATTCGTCCATAATATATTAAGCTTTTCGTTTATATTTTCTAGTTTTTGTTTGTCACCTAATTTTTTCATAATCGTATTTTTAAATAAATTTATAATAAATTTATAAAATTCCTTTCTTAAATTTTATTATTTTAATTTTCCAAAAAAGTATTCATTAAATACATATGTCTACTAGCCGACATTTTTTCACTCTTTACGATAGAATTAATACTCTCTACAGCATCTTCAACTACGTTATTTATAATTATATAATCATAATTATCTATTAATTTAATTTCTTGCTTAGCTCTTTCCATTCGCATACTGATTTTTTCTGGTGTTTCAGTAGCTCTATTTTCTAGCCTACTTTTTAGCTCCCCTATATTATTAGGAGTTAAAAACATTAATATAGCCTCTGGAAATCTTTCTTTTACTTGCAAAGCCCCTTGGACTTCTATTTCTAATATCACATTTTTACCTTTTTTTAATTGCTCTTGCATATAGTCTATAGGTGTTCCATAGTATTGACCACAAAATTGAGCATACTCTAATAATTCGTTTTTGTCAATCATTTCTTCAAATTGTTCTTTCGTATTAAAAAAATAATGTACCCCGTCTACTTCACCTTCTCTCGCTTCTCTCGTAGTAATAGAAATTGATAAAGCATAACTTTTATTTTTAATTAACTCTGAGACAATCGTACCTTTTCCTGCACCTGATGGTCCAGAAATTATAATTAATAACCCTGTGTCATTCATAAAAATCTCCTTTTGTTATTTATTAAATTTTTTTATTATTCTAAATAATTAAACTGCTCATCACAAACCTCCAAAGAAACTTCTTTTGTCAATAATCTATTCGCTACTGTTTCTGGCTGTATAGATGATAGAATAATATGTTCACTATCTGTAACGATTACTGCTCTAGTTTTGCGACCATAAGTAGCATCAATAAGCTTTTGGTTTTCACGTGCTTCGTTTATTATTCTTTTAATTGGCGCAGACTCTGGACTAACAATAGTAATAATTCTATTTGCTAGAACTACATTGCCAAAGCCAATATTAACAAGCTTTAAGGCAGACATAGAATATAACTCCCTTCGATATAATATACTTTAACTTTAATCTAATAATTAAATATTAAATATTAAATTATATTATACTAGAAATTTAAAATTTTTTAAAGAGATTTTTAATAAATTTATTAATTTTATTATTTTGCTAAATAATTTTTAAATAATTTCTAAATAATTTCTAAATAATTTGATATTTTTTTATTTTTGTGATATAATAATAAAAATTAAAAATTAAATATTTTTTTTAGAAAGGCAATCTTAAAACATATGAATACAAAAAGAGTTAATTTTTTTGATAGTTTTTTTACACAGCTAAAAAACTCTATACTATCTTTTGAGAAATATCCCGAATTATTAAATAATAAACTTTCAAAGTCTTTAATATTTGGAATAATAATGCTAAATCTTTCACTCCTCGTAAATGGGGTAATTCCTGTTTTTGTAAACTATACTAAAGCTGGTGGCTTCGACAATTTTATTATTAATAATATACCAGAATTTGAAGTACAGGATAATAGACTTGTTATAGACGAATATAATATAAAAATATTGCCTAATAACGTTGCCCTTATATTTGACCCTTTAGACGAAAAAAGGATTACTAATTCTGATATAAAATCTACTGAATTAGATGATAATAGTATTTTTATAAAAGTTACACCTAGTTACTTTATGTCGGAAAATATACTCGGAATAGGTACTGCTGTTAATCTTGACCTATACTTAGAAGCACTTCAAATCAAAAACCGTGATGACTTGCTTATGCTAAAGCAACCATTTTTGATATCGCTTGCTCTAAGCTTTGTGTTTGCTATGAATTTATATATTATAATAATTCTATTTATGATACTTATGTCTAGTATTTGGATTAACTTTTTTTCTATATTTTACAACATAAAACTTCCCCTAAAAGAACTAATTAAATTTACTATTTATATAAATACTGCCCCTTTAACTATTAAAATATATTTAGGTGTACTTAACTTGTTGTTTTCAACAATAACTTTAACTATGCCTTCGATAGTTTATTTTGGGTTAGGGGTAACATATACACACTTTATATTTAAGTATTTCCAGCAAAAAAAACTTTATACCATGTCTAGAATAGATATAAAAATATAAAAATATAAAAATATAAAAATATAAAACTGCGCTTATTATTATTTAAACGCAGTTTTTATTTATTTATATTATTATTTATTATTTTATAGCTTCTAATAATTTCAGAGTAAAATTATAAACCCTGTCTATAGACGATATGCTTGCTCTTTCGTCTGGAGTGTGAATATCATGTAGATTTGGACCATAAGATATTAAATCTAGAGTCGGCATCTTTTCATAAAATAAGCCACACTCTAACCCTGCATGAATTATCTCTACTTTTGCTTCTTCACCCGATACTTGCTTGTACACATCTTTACAAATCTCTCTTATTTTGGAGTTTTTGTTGTACTCCCAAGCTGGGTAATTCCCTCTAAATTTTATGCTCGCTCCAAGCATTCTAGCAGTAAGGTCCACATGCTCCATTATCGCTAATTTCTTACTACTTTTACCACTTCTTACTGCACAAACTATCTCTATCATATCTTGGTCTTCTAGCATTCTTACTACACCAATATTAAGTGAACTTTCAACAAGCCCTTGTATGTCTGTATTCATAGTTTGAACTCCATTAGGTAGCATTACTAAAAGCCCTATAACTTTATTAAGTACGTCATCACTAAATACTTTATTACTACTTCCACTTAATTCTTCTAATTTTAAAACAAGATTCTCATCAGTGTTGGCATACTCATCTTTAAAAATAGCGTTAAACTCATTTACTTTACTATTTAGCTTCTCTACTAAATCTTGAGTATTTTCTATCAAAATAATAGCCTCTGCCTCTCTAGGAATTGCATTATCTTTAGAACCTCCTGAAATACCACTCATATAAATATTTAAACCACTCTCTTTAATATTATTTAAAGCTCTACCTAATAACTTATTAGAGTTTCCTCTGCCAACGTTTATATCTATACCTGAATGTCCTCCCATAAGCCCAGATATGCTTAAACAATAAGTTTTATAATTACCTATATTTTCTAACTCTTGATATTCTAAAGCTAGTCTTAAATCTCCTTTAGCTCCTCCTGCGCAACCTACAGTAAATACTCCTTCATCTTCTGAGTCTATATTTAAAAATATACTCGCCTTTAAGTCCGATATATCAAGCCCCATAGCCCCGTCCATTCCTACTTCTTCGCAAGAAGTAAATATAGACTCTATCGCAGGATGGCTTAAATTACTAGACTCTAAAATAGCAAGTGCCATCGCTACTGCAACTCCATTATCTGCTCCAAGAGTAGTTCTATCTGCTTTTATTAAATCTCCGTCATATATAATTTTTATCGCATCTTTCTCAAAGTCATGCTCTACTCCTTTGTTTTTTTCGCAAACCATGTCCGTATGCCCTTGTATCGCTACAATAGGAGCATTTTCATAGCCACTAGTAGCTGGCTTCTTAATAACTACATTAAATAACTCGTCTGTCCTACACTCTAAACCATGACTTTTAGCAAACTCTACTAAATACTCACTAATAGCTTTCTCATTAAAACTACCTCTTGGTATTTTGCTAATTTCCTCAAAATAATAAAATACTCTATTACTATCTAAACTTTTAATATCTACTTGATTTCCCATAAATTCATATCCCCTTTATAATTATATTTTATTTTTTTATTCTTCTTTACTTTCTTCTTTACTTTCTTCTTTCGCTCTTATATCTATCATAAGCTCGTCTAACTGCTTATCATCTACCACATTAGACTTCATATATTAGAGCATCTCTCTTATTATTTTTCTTCTTCTTGCTCTCTTATACCTATCATAAG